>CAYSHN010000022.1:0-17153 GCA_964430815.1 uncultured Calditrichota bacterium
CAGCGCGGACTTGGCCCTCTGGCAGCAGAATTACGCCCCGCTGGGATACACCGGTAGTACTGTTTTATCGAGAGTAACGGTAGCGTCGGTATCGGAAACCCAGGCCGCCAGGCGAACCCGTGATGTTTCAAGCGTATCTCGGTCGGCAGGAAAAGTAATACCTAATTTCAGTCCCTGATGTAGAACTGACGAAGCAGTTTTCAATATCCGTTGAATATTATTTCCCAGGGCGACCCACTGCAGATTTCGGGTAATTATATCCTGCAATCCGATGGCACCCCAGATATAGGATTCCCGCCAGGTTATCTGCATTGTACCCAGGTAAGGATCGGTAAAGAGGTAATTTCCTTCAGCCACAGGGATTATTTGACCGGTACTATTTTTCCGCAGTTCCTGCACCATCTGGGCACAATCTTTTTTGTCCTGTCCTTTAATGATAAACAGTTTATACCCTCGGTCTGCAATTCCGAAATCCGCTACAAATGCAGAATGTAAAAACTGATAGCCAAGGAAATTACGGTTAATGAATTTTTCTGAATAAGGTCGCAGATCTGTTGCCGGGAAACATTTCAGTTCCAGCGGCAAGCAGGGATTTCCGCCGATTTGCTCTGCCGTCTTTACAGCCAGCAGGTTAATCACACTGGTTGCAGAATCCGGGATATCGCTACCACTGATTTTTACATAATAATTACCACTGATAAAATTCAGCATAGGGCCTTCCTGATATCCCTGTGCCCCGATGGAGAGGTAATCCCATTCTCCCGGTCTTTCCTGGCTATAGATTCCAAAAGCCTGGTCGGTGTTATTGAACCTGTATATTTCGATCACTATCGATGCATTTTTACCGTTATGATATTCTGCAACCTGGAGTTCCTGAAAATCATAAGTCAAATAGAGATCCGCTGCACCATTGATATATTCATAAAGATTATCTGCTTTATATTTCAGGATTTCTCCCTGCTGTGACCAACCGGTCAGGATCGGGAAAAGAGTGGAGAGGTCAGCAGGTACAGCAGAAATGTCAGCTATAAAAAGCAAGCATAAAGCTGCACAAACTGCAGTTATTGCCGCCAGAGGTCTTTTCAACATGATCAAAAAATCCTTAAGATTAAGATAAAAATTCAGTCGGCATCAACTGCAGGCGGGTGATATCCTGTATCTTCTCAGCTACGGCAAAACCTTTGGCACATTGCACACTGCACTGTTGGCAATCTGTGCACAGCTGTGTTCTCAGTTGTAGATGCAAAGCAGAAATCAAATCATAGGCCAGAGTATAATTTCTGTAACCATAGGCATACATATATGCACGCATTAAATCCGGTATAGGTAACTGATGCGGACATTGATTAACGCATCTCCGGCATCCCTGACAATATAGACCATCAATCAAGCTGCCCAGTTTCAGGTCTTGTTTCTCGGTTTCACTCAGACTTAAATCCGCCATTACCGCCAGATTAGATTCCAACTGATCAAAACTGGTCATTCCTGGAATTGTGGTATGGACATTTTCGTCCTGTAAAACCCACTTTAAAGCAGCCTGAGTATTGATCCGCTTGATTCGTAATTTATCTAAAAAACCACCGGCCATGGTTTTCATGGCTATGATTCCGATACCTGCAGCAGCTGCCCGGGCGATTGCTTTTTTCATTTCCTGCCGATGATCCTGCTTGAAGTTATAAGAAGTTAATACCACATCATAAAATTTCCCATCAACCACCGCATTTAGTACTTCCGGTTCATTGCTGTGTGTGGAAACTCCAATCCATCTGGTTTTACCTTCCTTTTTAGCTTTTTCCATTGCCCGGCTATAGGGTTCAAACATAATATCATCTCTACTGTTTACACCATGTACAAGTAGAATGTCGACGTAGTTCAATTGCAGACGTTTTAAGCTAGTTTCCAGTTTTGCTTGCATTTCCTGGATAATCTGTTTTTCCTTAGCGGGATCGGACTGATCTGGTTTGATTTTGGTTTCCAGTACATAGGAATCACGTTTATAATTTTTAATAATATTACCAATCATTTCTTCATTACGACCACGCTGATAACCATGCGCTGTATCCAGGAGAACGATCCCTGCCTTCAAAGCTGCGTCAACCAGTTCAGGGTTATCGGAATTCATCACTCCCATACTGACTACGGGCAGGCGGAGACCCGTTTTACCCAGTGTGCGATAGACAATTTTGTTGTTGGCAATTTTATCTTCCTTTTTAATTTGCTGTGCTCTGGCTGAGTCAATAATTAATAAACCTGCCGATCCGTTTAGGCCGGCTTTAATAAAATCACGGCGTTTCCAATTTTGTTTGTTCATCATTCACCCCCTTTGCTGACCAATTGATAGATTGCTATTAATATCAATAAGATTAACTTATCATAATAATATAATTGTAGCCAGGCCAAAATAGAAAAACAGTGTGAATAAATCCGCTATAGCCAGCGTTAATGGCCCGGCAGCAATTTTAGGATCGAATCGTAACTTATGCAATAAGCTCGGAATACTGAGTCCTAAAATACAGGACATACCCAGGGATAAAATTATACTCAGCGCAATAACCATGGCCGGGTTGGTTTGGCCCCACCATAACCAGACAATTAAACCTACGATCAGGCCGCAACTGCCTCCTAACAAAAGTGCTGTGAATATTTCCCGGCGTAAAGAGCGCAGATACCAATGCCAGCTAGGTTTTAAATTATGTAAAGTCATCACCGTAACGGTCATCGCTTGCATACTTACGCTTTCGCCCAGACCCAGCATCAAGGTCAGGAAAAATGCCAGTATCAGGCTCTGGGCCAGGGTCACCTCAAAAAAACTAGTCAGCACGGCACAGAGTGTCCCTCCAGTGATAGTAGCCAATAACCAGGGAAACCGAAACCGGAATGCCCGCAGTGGTGAAGCGTTTTTGAGCTGAGAGATACGGACACCCAGAGTTTCGAAAATGGCATTCGATTGCTCCCGTTCGGATAAATCTTTAATCTCCTGGGTGAACAAACTTACATCAACGACACCCAGCATATGCTGCTCTTCGTCCACCACCGGGAAAGCCAGCAATTTATGCATCACAAACCATTCACAGGCATCCAGGACGGTAACGGTAGACGGGATAGTAATGATCTTATCTACCATGATATGATTCAAGGTTTGATCCGGTGTGACACTCAACAGCCGTCGGGTAGGTAGTACACCGATCAGGCGATCCTCTTCATCAAGTACATAGAAATATATAATTCTTTCACCAAGTCCATGTTCCCGGATTGCCGATAATGCTTCTTCAACCGTCATGTCCCGCTTAAACGAAGCGTAATCTTTTCGTGCGTGCTCTATGATGGGATCATTCAGATGTATTTCCGCTAGACCAGCTGTTAACTTATGCTGTGCTTTCAAACGGTTGTCTCCAGGACAAAAGCAAAAATCAACGGTGCTACAATCGTCGCATCGGATTCAATCATAAAACGAGGAGTATCGATACCTAACTTCTCCCAGGTGATTTTTTCATTGGGAATTGCCCCGGAGTAGGATCCGTAACTGGTGGTGGAATCACTGATCTGACAGAAGTAAGCCCACAGCGGTGTCGATTCCAGTTCCATATCCTGACGCAGCATGGGCACTACGCAGATCGGGAAATCGCCAGCAATTCCGCCTCCGATCTGGAAGAAACCGATCGGTTTATTCTTGGTCGTTTTTAAATACCATTCGGCCAGACTCATCATGTATTCAATACCTGTACGCACCGTATGGACATTCTTAATGTGCTTGCGTATGCAATGAGAAGCATAAATATTTCCCAGGGTAGAATCTTCCCAGCCAGGGACAAATATTGGTAGATTTTTTTCACAGGCGGCAATCATCCAGCTATCCTTGGGATCGATCTGATAGTATTTTTCCAGTTTTTTGTTCTGAATCAGTTTATAGAAGTATTCATGCGGGAAATATTGATGGTTATTTTTATCCGCTTTTTCCCATTCTTCCAGAATGACATCCTCGATACGCCGAATGGCTTCTTCTTCGGGAATACAGGTATCCGTGACCCGGTTCAGGTGCCGGTTCAGCAGGGCTTCCTCATCGGCAGGATTCAGATTACGATAATCCGGAATGCGCACATAATGATTGCGGGCTACCAGGTTAAAAATATCTTCTTCCAGATTGGCACCGGTGCAACTGATCGCCTGAACCTTATCACGACGGATCATCTCTGCCAGTGAGAGCCCGATCTCGGCAGTACTCATTGCTCCAGCCATAACGATCATCATACCACCACCATCATCCAATAATTTCTTATATCCTTCCGCAGCATCCACCACAGCTGCTGCATTAAAATGACGGTAATGATGGTGGATAAAATCAGCAATATTCGATTTTTTCACTTCCAATTCCCCTTTTTTTCTGAAGTAGTAAGTTTCCTTTGCGCGCGAAGTGTTTGCGCATCTCTTGGCAACCTTCGCGGTTAGTTTTTTTCTTTAACCGCAAAGGTCGCAGAGTGTATATAACGAAAAGTTCTCTTCCTATCTCGTGGCTTAATATATTTATCTTTCCCATTAAATCCAATTTTTGAAAAAAGGATTTGATTAGATCTCTGTTACAGTCTTATTGACCAGTTCCTTTTCCCGATCATAAGATAACCAGATTAGAGCTTGTTTTACAGTTACCCACTTTATTTTATCCACCTCACTCGTTGGTTTAAATTTTTTAATTCGCAGAATGTTCATCCTCCAGAATAATACAAGTTTGGGTATATCCACCACAGCATACAGTACGGGTCCGGCAAAGGAATGTATCTTTACCGAAAAACCGGTCTCTTCTTTGACTTCCCGCCTGGCTGCATCTTCCCAGGATTCCCCGGTCAGCAATTTTCCTTTTGGTAAACTCCAGTCATCATACTTAGGCCGGTGAACTATAAGAATTTTACATATTTTTATTTTTTTTTGAGGGTGTCGAAACACAATACCGCCAGCAGCTTGAATCATTTGTCTGGACATGGATATTCCTTTCTGAATCAATAAATTTAACCCATAACTTTTTGATATTATTAATCTTAGACTTCACCTGTAATTAGATCTATGATCCTTCTATGTCTTAATTTTTTTTTAAGCTCCAGTGATTTGGAACACAAGGCTATCATAATATTTCAGTAAGTTGAAACAAATTTAATCTAAATTTCGTTATTGATGCAAATAATGAGCGACAACCTAAATCAGGAGGTATTGTCATGAAGTTGAAGATTAAAATTAAGTTGAAATCGAAGGTTTTTTTCATTATTAAAGAACAACCTTCCTCAATTGTCATCGAAGTTCAGGAGCCCCAATCTGTACGATTGGCCAGCTGAGGTACTTGGTCTTAGCTTACTTTAAATAAATCTCCAACGCGATAATCTTGCAGCGCATCATTTTTGATTTTAGATGTACAGTGGAATATAATTATTCTTCTTGCGTTAGATTTGCTAATGATGTGCTGCAGATTATTCTTTTACGGAATCATTTTATTACCGTTGCCATAATTGACATAGTTATATTAGAATATAAAAATTATTCTATGTTTTCTTCTTAAAACGATTATATTATCAATGAATGTGATATTAAGAGATTTAAGATGAACCCTAAGTATTTATTTTTATTTTTGTTTGTTCTGGTGACTGCCGGAACAGCCACTGTTCTGAATGTGCCATCACTTAATTATCCCAGCATACAATCGGCCATTGATTCTGCTTTAACCAGTGATACTGTTCTGGTTCAACCGGGAGAGTACCGTGAAAATTTAAACTTTCACGGCAAGAAAATAACTGTGGGGAGTCTGTTCCTGATTGGTGAGGATACCACTTATATCGATCAGACCATCATTAATGGTAATAATGACTATCTAAACCAGGGCAGTGTGGTACTTTTTGTCAATGGTGAGGATGGAAATAGTCATTTGACCGGATTTACTATAACCGGTGGATACTTTTCGGGGGGTGGGGGCATACAATGTGCTTTCAATTCATCACCGACACTGGCACATTTGAATATAACCGGCAACACAGCCGGTAATGGCGGGGGGATTTATTGTTTCAGTTATGCCAGTCCTACAATAATTAAAGTTAAAATCTATGATAATGCTGCAACCTATAAAGGGGGTGGAATTTGTTGCGAGCAGTACAGTTCACCTTTGATTACTCAAACTCTGATCTATAATAATGTAGCTAACGAGGATGGTGGTGGGCTCTATTTTAATGATAGTTGTTTCGCTGAAATTTCTGAAATTCAAGTCGAAGAAAATTACACTAGCTGGGCAGGTGCTGGTATTTTCTGTGCACATTCTTCAGATATTGAACTTAAAAATTCCATTATCCGCAATAACGAGACCGATGACCAGGGTGGTGGTTTTTATTGCGAGTCATCGAATCCTTATCTGGAACGTGTTACTATTACCGGTAATAGCGCTTACGAGGGTGGAGGCATATATTGTGCTTTACAATCCAATCCCTTGTTAATGAATCTCACTATCAGCAATAATCAGGTCAGCGAAATTATCGACGCTAATTATGCCGGCGGAGGGTTATACCTCTGGGATAGTCAAGTGGATCTGGTCAATTCAATATTGTGGAATGATTCAAAACCGGATATTTATCTGTACGCCGATACTGAAGATTCCAGTAGCATCACTGTTACCCATTCCGATATCGCTGGGGGACTGGATAGTATTTATACTTATCAAAATAGTAAGGTCTATTGGCTGGAAGGTAATTTCAATTCTGATCCGCTGTTCCTGGCTCCGTTTATTGACGATTACCGCTTACAGGATTTCTCTCCCTGCCGGGAAGCAGGAATTCAGAATGTTATGCTTGTTTATAATGATAATAAAGATACTCTGATCGTTCCGGCCCTGGCTTATCTTGATGTCGCACCTGACCTGGGAGCATCCGAAACCAGTATTGCGACAATAACCAATTATGATCTGCAGCGCTCTTTCGGCTATCGACTGGAACAGAACTATCCGAATCCATTCAATGCCGCTACAAATTTCAGGTTCAGTATTCCAATCGCTGACCGGGTAGTTATTGAAGTTTATAACCTGATAGGTCAAAAAGTTATGACTTTACTTGATGCCTATTTGACGGCTGGAGTTCACCAGGTTCGTGTAGAAACCAATGACCTGGCTACAGGAGTATACCTGTATCAGATTAAAACCGGATCTTTCGTCCAGAGCAAAAAGATGATACTGCTCAGATAATATGTAGTAAGGATAGGCCATAAACTAATCTTGGCGATCTTTGCGTCCTTTGCGTTTTAGCTTTGTAGAAGCAAAGTACACAAGATCAAATTTTACCTAAAAGTAGAACCTGAGGATTTTTCTTCGAGAGGATACAAGCAGCAACTTCAGGATGTTGCTGAATAAATTTTTTAACCTGAGCATTGGTCATAATCATAAATGCCGTCGAAAGCGCATCCGCTGAGGCGGCGGTCGATGCCGTCGACCAGGCGGCCAGTTTATCATCGACCGGTTTGCCACTGCGAGGATTGATAATATGGGGTCCCTTCTGTAATCCTGAACCACTGATCGCTGAATAAACCAATGATACATTCCTGATGACCTTCCCAGAATGCGGGTGTCTCAAAGCTAAAGGCCAGCCACTTTCCTCTTGCGGTGCTGCTAAAGCCAGGACGGTACTATAGCCGCTATGCAGCATAGCGCATGATATTCCCCATTCGGATAATACAGCAACCATGCGATCCAGTGCATAACCTTTGCCAAATCCACCCAGGTCGATTTGCATACCTGCTTTTAATACCTGAACAGAATAGTTATCAGTATCCAGTATTAAATGATTCGGGCTGGTTTTTTGTTTAATTCCCGCAAGATCTTTTTTTATGGTAGTATTTGCTGTATTTGTATAACACCAGAAATCGACCAGCGACCCAACCGTTATATCAAAAACACCCTCAGTTTGTTGATAAAGCTGTTGACAAACCTGCAGACAGGTAAACGTATCCAATCCTACTTTTACTGGTTCTCCCGGTACTGAGTGATTAATGCGGGATATATCGCTGTTTTCAATGAACCGGCTCAATTCCTGTTCCAACCTGTCCACTTCTGTAAAAACAGCCTGAACTGCCTGCGCAGCATAGTGTAAATCTTGATGATATAAAATTATCTCGAAAATAGTTGCCATCGCTTGATGTTCAAAGCGGCTCAGGTGGTGAGAGGCCAGCCAATCTGTAGAAATCGTATTTGATAAATAAACGGAAAACTTCAAGGACGAGTCTCTAATGTCGGTTGGGAAGGTTTTAGTTTCTGCCATGTATCATAGCTTATATAACCACGCATTGCTAATCCCGGTCTTAACTCAACATCACGATCAAACAGGGCCATGTAAAGTTGACGTCGATCGACGGGAGTCAATTCATAGATCTTTTTTAGCAAATTTTCTTCGTGGTCCACGCTGAGCAGTATAACCGGCGCAGGAGGATTCTCCAGATCAAGATTATTCCACCAGCCCACATACTTGAACGAACGCAGATACCAGGGCAACGGCCAGTAATCATGTCCGGTAAAGATTACATCAACTCGCAGGTCATTGCCTGCCACATTTGCCAGGTTGTTCATGGCGTGTTTCACCAACTCGATATCTTTGCCCGTATGAGCATAAACATAGGGATTAGCCGGATTGGATTCATAACGATAATTCAACTGCCAGCACTGCAAGGCTCCATGTAAAAAACCAAGAAGAAAGATTATAGAAACAAGAAAGAAAATTGATTTCCTGGCAGAATGAGAAAGCAAATAATCGATCGCCCAGCCGGCCATAAAAACAAGGCCGGGCATCCAACCCAAAATATTCCACGGCATTTTATATGGAATCAGGGAAAAAATAACAATCACCAAAAGAGTGAAGACACTAATAAAGCGAAGTAAAAGGCGGTCTGATTCAAGCGGGGACTTCTTAACAAAAATAAGCATCAGTCCAAAAATTGATGCGATTAAAATAAATGCTTCACTCCAGACAGGTCCCTGACTCCCTTTAAAGTACAATAAAGTTTTTATATAATAGAACCAGGGGTAGGTATGAATTGTAGCACCGATACCTTTATGGAGGTAATTACTGAAGGATTGAATGAAATCTGGAATACCTTGTGTATTAGTAAAAAATGAAGTGTAGAATAATCCCACTATCAACAGGGCCGGTGTAAGGATCAACAAACCGGTATCAATAATATTTGCAGCAAATTCTTTTCGCCATTCAGGTAACAATATTACGGATATGACCGCAGCACAGGCATATATCACCCAGGTTTCTTTGGTGGAAATCAGCAGACCCAAACTGATTCCACAGAGTACAGCATAAAAACTTTTATGTTCTTTTATAAACAGATAGCCAAAGGCCAGCATCGACCAGACAAAAACAGAAAGCAGTGTCTCATGAATATAATATCGATTATAATAGACAATAATTGATGATACAGCATATAATAGGCCGGCCAGTATGAGCGCACGCCGGTTGACATGCTTACCCAAAATGATGAATACAAGTATCGTTAATATTCCCCAGCCAACCGATACCAGACGTAAAATGGACTCATTCAGTTGGGCTAAGGTATGATATCCACCTAACCAGGCACCGGGCAGGGTCAGGTAGTAAAGCGTTGGACCGTGATATTCCTGCGGATTATATTGATAATGCCCTGTTTCCAGCAACTCGGCAAATTTAAAAGCATGGACTGCTTCATCGGTGTGCATTGGTCGTAAAGAGAGGGACGGTATTCGTAAGACAGCCGCGAGCAAAAAAACAAATACCCATAACCAAATATAAATATTGCGCTGGTTCATTTAACAGGCTTACCGTATACTTCAACCTCGGTGTAATGATTCAAATCATTATTGGTATTGCCCTTGCTGTATAACCGTACGTAACGGCCTTGTACTCCCCTGGCATCGATCAGTTTGCCCTCTGCCGTCTCAACATAATTCATATCCTTCCCGGCACCCAACTTGGATGAATTATCATGATCGTTATTGAAGACCGTTTTTACATCCTTGATAAAATCCTGGTCATCCGCTACCTGTATCACCACATCAAAATAGACCCGGGGTTGGTTGTGATAATGCCAAAGCACTATGGCATAGATATCATGTTTGCTGCCCAGATCAATGGTTACATTCTGGGAGAAAGGACCAAGTTCTACAAAACTACCCTCATTAGCCTCTTTATCCCCATCGGTGATCAGCGTCAGATCACCAATGATCGGCATCTCATCGCTGCTGTGCACTGTTTTGTGTAATGCTACATTTTTTGTTCCGACAGGAGCTAAAAATGCTGGACGCGGTTTGCCCAACGGTTTTTCCAGATTCGGTACCTGCATATTCTGGGGGGTTCCAATAAATACTGGTTTAGGTAACTTAATTTCAAGCGGTGCCTGATTGGATTGGACGGTGGTAACTGGTTGCTGTTGACCAATCACCAGGTTTACATTCATCAGGCCTATGGCCAGAATACATAATCCGCTTCTGAAATATCTCATTCCGGTTCCTCCCGTGTATTAGATAAATTAATTTAATATAAGTATTACACGCATTATTATCTTAATTGTTCAACCGCTGCAGCAACAAACGCCCGTGAATTACAACCACGATAAACAGAAGCAATGTACTATAACGATGAATAATCAACAGGATTTCCATCCCTTCCGAACCAAAGATAGGATAGAGTTGAAAGATAATGGATAAAATGGCCAGAATAGTACTAAGCATAAAAATCCAAAAAATAAGTTTATTCCAAAATCCCGCATCATTGCTCCGCATCAGCAGTATCTTTTTCTGTTTGATAATCTGTTGCAGATAGAGCCAATCCTGCTGGTTAAAACGTTGGTGCTGAGCCCATAATACAATATTTAACATCAAACTAATAGCAAATAGTGGCGCTGTAGTGACATGGATGATTAACAACCAGCCGGTTAAAGGACCACCGCGGATCAGAATCTGCAGGTAAGCAGACACAGCTAGAAGTAAAAAGAAAGTCAGAGTCAGTAGATAGGTGCCTTTTCTGAGATATACGAAAATTTGTCCCTCTTCAATTTCCTTGAATTTTTTGAATATCAAAAATTCATCTTTTATCCTGCTCCACAATTTAATCGCAGTCGTATTCCTGCTTTTAAATGTCATATAAATCCAGATTGAACTGGCGATGACTGTGATAGCTAAAATAATCCGGAACATGGTATTACTCCTCACCAGCCGTGAACTTAACCAGAACAGCCGCCAGGCCTTTAAAAGCATACAGCAAAACAACAGCCATGATCACCACCACAGCGAAGATGATCACAAATTTTAACCAGGGTCTGAATAAAAAACTGAATGAAAAAATCACTGCCTGGATTTTGGTTTGCGATCGGTAATCAATCATTCTTGAATATGTTTTGCCGGTCAGTTTCAGTGGTGTATCGATTTCCACTTTACCAAAATAAAGCGGAGCATTAAGAGCATGACAATCGCTGCACCCTCTTATACCTAGCGACCGTGCAGCCGGTCTGATATCGTGTGCCAGCGGCCAGAGATAAGGTTCCGCAGCACTATGATTTTGAGTAATGATTTTACCCTTAGAGTTTTTACGATATAGTTTTCCCCCATTGATGAAAACCGGTTCACCTGTGACTAATTTGATCGTTTTTAAAGTATCGAGTACCCTGGTCAGCAAAGAGTCATCCAGTTTCAGCCAGTCACCTGTTCCCGTCGAATCATCATTCAGAATTATACTCTTTAACAATGGTGATATAACTTCCGGGGCAAGGGGTGTTATCGTATCACCTTGCTGCATTGCCCAGAAGGATGGCCAGACCATATTATGAGGAGCAATTTTACCATCCACTTGTTCTGCCAAAACCGGTGAGATGATATGAGGCAGAATTTGTTCCGACTTATTTATTCCCTTAACACCCAATCCATGGGTGATGGCGGTTTTTATCCATCGAGTTAGTGGCCCGGGCCACTCCCCGGCATGACAGGCAGTACAGGTCAACCGTTCAAAATGCACCGAGGGGATACCGCGGTGGGCAGGACGTGGTGCGGCCAGATTGCCTGGATCGGTATTTGCCTGCTCTGTTTTTTTCAAATGACAGCCTGTACAGGTAAAGGCCTTATTTTTTCCAGTCATAGAGGAAACAGTTTCCTCTTCGTAACCGCGGATGATATGATGATCCAGACCATTCTGATGACAATCGACGCACTTCATACCGGCAGCCAGATGTACATCCTGCCCAAGTTGCCAGCGTTCTGTACGACTGGAATCGATAACTTTAACCGAGTGGCAGAAATAGCAATTGCGGTCAGGAATATCACAGGTAATATTAAAATAAACTTCCTGTTTATAATTGAACCGGCTGGTATTATAAATAACCTGCGGTGGCAGATCTTGAGGTTGATCAGGAGCGGCACCCCAATAGAGATCATAATTATCCGGCATGGTTTTGGCGGAGCCCCGCACAGAAGCTATTCCACTGGCCGCTGTTGCTGCCCAGCGAAAATTTTGCCGGCCGGTTTGTGCAGCGTATTCAGCCGGGTCATAGGCTGACTCGGCATTGTGACAACCCAGACAATTAATTTCCAGATTTCCAGAGACCCGCCAGCGAAACAAATCGGTGAGCTGACGGGCATTTTCTTCCTCACCCACACCACCTCCCGGCATTTGCCGGCCAAAAATCTGTAGAAACTGCAATGTTTTTAAACCCAGTTGTTGGGGTTTATAAACACCCGGCCAATTGCGGAAAGATATTGGGATCTGGGTAAATGTCTGCTGATCCACATAAATCCAGGAGGCTCCAGGCCTTCCCGATTGATCGACAGTATCGAGTGAATTGAAATGCCAACCATGTTTTATTCTCTCATAATTATGGCACTTTCCACCGCAGGTAAATTTAGTTGAAAAAGGTAACAGGGGTTGTTCATCCAAACGGATCACCGAGCTGTCTTCGTCAATCAATTGGATCAGGTGTACCGGCGTGGCCCGACTGCCATCGGATAGATCGCCAAGATTTGGCTGGACCTGGGCGAGAAGATTATGACTTATAAACAGGAAAAGAACCAACACAGATCTGGCAGCAGATGTCTGCTGCCAATCAGGATTTTTCTGTGAGTTTTGATCAACAATATTAGAGCCAGGCTCTGCGGCTGGGATGACAGATTGGTTATTCATCAGTTACACCTTGATGAAAATTCTTTTTTTGTAGAGAATGAGTACAACCAGATAATTCAGCAGAACAAAGCATATGGCGTACCCGAGAGAACCAAAAAGCGGACCCAGCCATGACGCAAATACCTGTTCATACAACCAGGACTGTAAATTCCGGATTGTCCCATCGGCAGCATAGTATTTAATGACAGAAATAAGTACATCTGCCAGGATACCGGACAGAACATAAGCAGCAATAGCATTACTCCCGAAGACCAGTGCCGGCTGAATCCACTTCCGTTTACCTTTAACGTCGATGTAATAATAACAAAAAGCCAGGGAAATTAATGCCAATCCCGCCGTTAAAACAGCATAGGAACTTGTCCAGATATTTTTATTTATAGGCAGATAATTATTCCAAATAATCCCTAGTAATAAACCTACATTTCCCGCCATAATCATGCCCAGAGTTTTTTCCAGAGGTGATTTATTGCTTTTCAGCCAATTCCCGGTCAATACTCCAAACAAGGTTGTGGATATAGCAGGAAGGGTACTGATAATTCCTTCTGGGTCCCAGGTGCCGGTATAAGACCACATATGGCCTTGTAGAAGAATGCTATCAATGTAATTTGAAAAATTCTTGCCCATCTCATATCTTCCGGCTCCTACTCCGGGAATCGGTATCCATTCCATCATTCCCCAGTATAACAGCAATAAAACCACAGCCCAGATGCTTTGCCCTTTCCAGGCGCCGCGCGTATGTAGATAGATTAATGATGTGATCAGATAACAAATGGCGATCCGTTGCAAAACTCCTGATATCCGCAGGGTGGCCAGATCGAAATAGGGGAAGGCATTTAAGAACAGGCCCAGTATATAGATGATCAGAGTCCGGCGAATGATCTTTATATACAAACTTTTTTTAGTAATCTTGCTGTCGATCCGTTTGGAAAATGCAAAAACGATAGCAACCCCTACAATGAATAAAAAGAATGGAAATATCAGATCAGTAAGTGTCCAACCATGCCAGGCTGCATGTCCCAACTGTCTGAAGACATAATCCCAGCTACCCGGATTATTAACCAGGATCATGGCGGCAATAGTTATCCCCCGGAATACATCAAGAGAGAGCAAACGATCTGCCGCGCCCGGCATTTTATTTTCAGCGGTCATCTCTTTTATTTATCCTATCATAATGATAATATCAGATCATCAAGCGGACACCTGTCGGGGATCTAGCTCAGATCAAAATTAAACCTTAAATTCTTCTGCGGAGAACTTTAACTTTTTCCCTGCAGCCACGGCTTCGTTCACTTTCAGTACGACCACAGCCGTTTCATACCCCACTTCTACCGGGCAATTTAGTTTTTCCTGGCCGCGGATGGCATTGAAAAAATTTTCCAGATGCGGTTTATGATATGGATCGGTAAACACCACCGGTAATTCATGCTTGGGTGGAGCGATGGTTTCCCGAACATCAATCACCGCCCCAGCAGCAGGTTTTTCAATCGCCTCCTGTGGAGCAGTGAGATAACCCATTTCGATCCACTTTTCCCAGCCCGGGGCATTCTGTTCGCGATAGAGCGCTCCACGGCCGGAAGACTCTGATATTTGTAGTGTACCTTCATCGCCCATAAAACTTTCATAATAACCCAGATTACTGTTGGTAGTAATGGTCTGGTAATAAGCGCGTACCGTTCCGCCTTCGGCCTGGTATTCGTATATGGCCAGAACATTATCGTACCATTCATGGCCAATCTTTTTATAATAATCGGTTCCTCCGCTGGCAAAGACCGCAGTCGGCCGGCAATTTAAAAACCAGTTATAAATATCTATCTGATGGGAACCAAGATCTACAATCGGTCCACCACCCAGAGCCCGATACCAGCGCCAATTACGGAATTGTTGCATTGATTGATAACCATAAGCTCGCAGCACCGGTTGCGGAATGGTATACTTTTCCGGCCAGCCCAGATCAGGTTGTACTGAACGGTTCCACTGTCCATTGACCGTGGTAATACGACCTAACAGATGTGCCTTTTGTAACAGAACGTCATAACAATGCAGATAACGTGGATTACTGCGTCGTTGATGTCCGATCTGTACCAGTTTATTGCTCTTTCTGGCTGCACGGACAATACGGCGGCAACCTTCCAGAGTATTGGACATCTCTTTTTCACAATAGACATTAAGCCCGGCGGCCAGACAATCCTCGGTATGCGGGGCATGCCAGAAATCCGGTGTGGCAATTAACACGGCATCCAAATTCTTTTCCCTGGCCAGCATTTCGCGGTAATCCTGATAAGCATTCAACTCGTGTCCATATTTCTGCAGCAGATTGTGAGCACGTTTTAAACTGTATTCAGTCCAGATATCACAAACTGCCTTGAAACGCAGGTTAGGTATTTTCAAACAGGCGTTAAGCAGAACCTGTCCCTGTGCACCAGCACCTAACAGAGCGATATTGAGATCATTGGAATTATTGGCGCGGGCACGTTTCATAATCAGGGGAGCGATGATCAATCCAGCCCCTGCAACCATTCCGGTTTTTACAAAATTCCGGCGGTTGATACTTCTTGTTTGGTTTTTCATAATTATTCTTATTTTGATTTTATAATTAAATATTTGGATCCCTTGCGAATCTAACTCACAGATAGCGATTTTCTTAACCGCAAAGACCGGAAAGCGTCTGCGGTTATATTACCGCGGATAGATGCAAATCTCCTTTTTACCTTTTTACCTCTTTACCTTTTTGCCCTTTGGCCTTTATCCCCTTCGCAATTAATAAACCAACTATCGTAATTGTGATCAGTCTATAATTCCATCAATTTAATATTCCTGAACCAGATCGGATGGCCGTGGTACTGTAATCCGATATTTCCTTTGCGTGGCATTTTTTGATAAGCCGTCTTAAATTTATTGGTCGTACCATCGGGATTTTTGCCTGCTTCTTTCCACAAATTCAGATCCATATCAATTATCTGCTGGCCATTCAAGACCACATATATTTTATTGGCTTTACAGGTAATGGTGTACCGATTCCATTCTCCTGGTTTTTTAACCATATTTTTAGAAGGTGCCAGGCAATCAAAGATAGCGCCACAGTCCTGCCGGTCTGGAACTGTCTTACCATATGAATCCAGAATTTGCACTTCGATTGACGTCTCCAACCAATCAACGATATCACCGGTTCGCAAAAAAACACCGCTGTTGGTTTGATTATCCAGTTTAAATTCCAGATCAAGAACAAAATCGCCATATTTTTCTTTTGTCCAGATATCATCACCACCCAGAGCTCCGAGAACCCCTTCTTTTAATTCCCAATTACCCGTTTTAGATATGGCATCGATGAGATCATCGCTGAAAAGATTTTTCCATGCCGGTTTCTGCAGTTTGGATATAGCATTATTATAGGCTGTTATACATTGCCTGATCTCAGGCAGTGAAGATGCCCAGTTATGTTCATATTCAATCGAGATGGGGCCGGAAAATTTCTGTCGCTGCAACTCCTTTAATATGGCCGGCATATCAAGGATACCTGTGCCCCAGGGTACATCATGTGCTTCCTTATTACCAAATTCATTTAGATCTTTAAAATGCAGACTGACAATTCGACCCTGAAGTTTTTTCAAAGCTTCCAGTGGACCGACTCCGGAGCGCGGCCAGTGTCCGAGATCGGCACAGGATCCCAGATAATTACTGCGCCCTTGCACAGCCACTACCACCTTGTCTGGATTCCAATAATTGGAAGGTTCGGGATGATTATGAATGGCTACACAGATTTTGTACTCATTACACAGGCGATCGACCAAAGCCAGGGCCTCAGCTGGTGGTTCAGCAACGATAACCCCGATGCCCATATCTTTGGCAAAATCGAAGACCTGACGGCATTTAGCTTCATCATTAGGCAGATCGACCACTCCATAAGCAGAAATATACAACCCATACTCAGCAAGTTTCTGTTTGACCTTTTCCCGCAATTCTGCAGCCAGATTATGATCGAAATCCTTATCCGGGTAT
>CAYSHN010000023.1:0-16791 GCA_964430815.1 uncultured Calditrichota bacterium
TGCGGTAGCTGGCCAGGATACTCGAGGCGCGCCAGAATATCTTCAGCGTTTCCCTGCCTGGACCATAGTGGCAGAAAGGCCGACAAACCGGTACCATAGGCAATGTAAGGGTAACGATCGGCCTGCACTGATAAACCTTCCTGTGCGGCCTGCTGGATCATGTCCAGCATATGATCTACCTTTGGCCAGTTATTTTTATTGCAGGCTTTTAAATGTGAAATCTGTAAAGACACTCCCGCTTCCCGGCCGATTTGTAATGCTTCGGCGATGGCTTCTTCCACTTTATTATCTTCATTACGCATATGGGTGGCAAATACGCCTAGATGCTGGCCAACAATCTTGCACAATTCAATCAATTCATCAGTGGCAGCATAACTTCCCGGTGGATATTCTAAACCTGTGGATAATCCAAAACTGCCTTCTGCCATTGTCACTTCCAGCACTTTTTTCATTTGCTTCAACTGATCCGTCGTAGGTGCCACATCATTCTTGCCCACGATGAAAGCACGCAGATCACCATGCCCGGTAAATGTCGCAAAATTAATCGAAAGTTTCTGTTTTTCCAGCCGTTGTAAAAAAGAAGGAATATCCCGCCAATCGGCATGAAGTCCATATTCTTCAAAAAAGTCCTTATCAAAGGTCTTCCCATCCTCCTCATTTAGCGGAAAAGGGGAGGAACCACAATTACCGCCAATTTCCGTGGTAACCCCCTGCATAATTTTGCTTTGAGCCAGCGGATCAACCAGTAGTTGTGCATCGGTATGAGTATGAATATCGATAAAACCAGGAGCAACCACCAGATTGCTGGCATCTATGACCCGGTCTGCACTGCTTGCCCGGAGATCGTCGATGACTGCGATCTTATTTCCCTTGATGCCCAGGTCTGTTTTAATACCTGCCCGGCCACTGCCATCAATTAGCAAGCCATTCCGTATAATAATATCATAACGATTCCTGATCGAGCAACCTATTAACATACCGGTCACTGTCAATGCCGTAGTTTTGTTAAACTGGCGTCTGCTTATTCTCATCGTTGAACTCCTGTTTGACAATAAAATACCTTATTCAATTGCCCATTGAACTTATTTATTCTTTATACAGCATCACCACCGGAATGCCATCGTTGCCTATATAACCGCGATACATTCCCACTGTATTGAAAGCTATGGCCACATTACCTTTTCTATCCAGGGCGATAACTCCTCCTGTACCACCCTTGCTATTCAATTTTATATCAATAGCTTCGTGTACTGCTGCCTCCAGTGATAATCCCCGGTATTCCATCATTGCGGCGATATCATAGGCTACTACACCACGGATAAAATATTCCCCCTGACCAGTAGCAGAGACAGCACAGGTCAGATTATTAGCGTATGTTCCCGCACCTATCAGAGGAGTATCTCCAATCCGGCCGACTTTTTTATAGGTCAGCCCTCCGGTTGATGTGCCGGCAGCCAGGTTTCCTGCTTTATCCAGAGCCAGGGTTCCAACAGTTCCGAATTTTTTCTCTGATAAAGAATCAGACAACTTTTGGTCTTTTTCTTTTTCTTTAACCTTCAAAAATTGCTGCCAGCGATGTTCGGTAAAGAAATACTCTTCCGGCATTAAGGGCATACCCTGTTGAATTGCAAACTCTTCTGCCCCTTCCCCGCATAAAAGAACATGGGTAGTTTTTTCCATAACCAACCGAGCCAGGTTTATTGGATTTTTGATGTGTCTAACAGCAGCAACCGCACCGGCCTGACCGGTTTTCCCATCCATAATGGCTGCATCCATTTCATTTTTACCATTAGCGGTAAATACCGCTCCTTTACCGGCATTAAACAATGGTGAATCTTCCATAATATTAATCGCCGCCTGCACCGCATCGAGACTGGTATGACCATCCTGCAGTAACGCAAAACCGGTTTGTAACACTTCCTGTAATTTATCTGTATATGCTTGCTCTTTATCGGCGCTCATTTCACCACGGACAATTACTCCTGCACCACCGTGAATCACCAGAACGATGTTTTCATTTAGTTTATCTGCTGGTTGTTCCCGCTGGGAACAGGAAAAGAAAAAAAGTAACTGTATTAATATAATATTCGAATAAGGCGACATAATATTTGTCCTTTCCGATTACGGGTACATCTCTTTCAGGTTCAATCATTAAAGGCAGGATCATAAAACTTTGTTCTTTTCACTTACCCCCTGCAGCAGATTTTCTAGTTCCTGCGTTAATTTTTCCCATTGCTGATATACCTGCGGTATACTAACGATTACTTCCTGATAATACCTGATTTTCTCTGCGGCATTGTCCTGCTGTTTATAGAACTGTTGATCTGCCATCAGTTTCTCGATTTCCAGTTTATCTTTTTCCATACCTGCAATTTTCTGTTCAAGTTCTTTTATCTGATCCTTCAGATCATTTCTGCGGAAACTTATTTTTTGCCTGGCCAGTGCTTCCTGTCTTTTTTGTTCTTTCCTGCTGACCGATATTTCCGTTATGACTACTGGCATTGAATCAATTTCAGTTTCAGCGAATAAATCACTACTTTCCTTTTTCTCAAGATAATAAGAATAATTTCCGGCATAATGCTGCAAAATACCATTCTTAATTTCAATAACCTGGTGAACCAGTTTATCCAGAAAATAGCGGTCGTGTGAAATAATCACTAAGGTACCATCGTAATTCGACAGTGCTTTTTCCAGTGCTTCCTTAGAGACAAGATCCAGGTGATTGGTAGGTTCGTCCATAATAAGAAAATTAACCGGAGACAATAGAATTTTGGCCAGACAAATCCGTGATTTTTCTCCACCGCTCAGCACACCAGTTTTTTTCTCAACCTCATCACCACCAAAACCAAAAACTCCCAGGATATTACGTATACCGGTCCGATAAATATCAGCTGCCGTAGCTGTTACTTCCTCCAGTACTGTTTTCTCTAAATCCAGTGATTCTACCTGATGCTGGGCATAATAACCGATCGAGACATTCTGTCCCCAATGCACTTTGCCCTGTTGAGGCGATAATTGTCCTACCATAATTCTAGCCAGGGTGGTTTTTCCCGTACCATTGGTTCCAATCAGAGCGATCCGTTGTCCACGGTACAAATTGAAGTCGAGATTCCTGAATACCCATTTTTGATCGTACCCGAATGAAATATTCTGCAAACTGCAAACCTCATGATGGCTCTTAACCGGACTCTGAATACGGAAATTAATCCGGTATTGCTGATGGGGGATCTCTATCGTTTCCATTTTCCCCAGGCGCTTGATCCTGCTTTGCACCTGGCGTGCCTTAGTTGCTTTATAGCGGAAACGTTCTACAAAACGGTTTATTTTTTCTCTTTCCAGTTGCAGTGATTCAGCTTTTTCCAGTAATTGTTCCTGTATTAACTCTTTTTGCTGTTCATAAAAATGATACCGTCCGGCATAATGCGTTAAGGTCCGTTGTTCTAATTCAGTAATCTCTTCAGCCAATCGTTCGATGAAGAACCGATCGTGTGATACAATTATTACACTGCCTTTATATTTAAATAGAAACCGTTCCAGCCATTCCAGAGCTGAAATGTCCAGATGATTAGTTGGTTCGTCTAATAGCAGCAAGTCCGGTTGTTGGAGTAACAAACGGGCTAAATATACCCGCATCCGCCAGCCACCACTCAAATCAGCAACTGCACGACTAAAATCTGCACTACTGAATCCTAATCCCTGCAGAATCTTTTTAGTTTGTGGCTCGCGCTCGTATCCTCCCAGCAGCCCGAACTGGTGATCCAGATTTCCCAGTCTCTGCATCAGACGTTCTTGTGTTTCTTTATACAGATCTTTTTGTTTTAGTTGTTCCTGAATTTTTTGAATTTCTATTTCCAGACGGGAAAGTTCCGGTTGCCCCTGCAAAGCAGCACTTAATACAGTTCCCTGTTCGCTGGCCAGTTCTTCTTGCGGTAAATAACCAATTGTATAATTTTTAGGTTTGATCATTTCTCCTCGGTCAGGAGTAATCATACCGGTCATAATCCTGAACAGGGTAGTTTTACCAGCTCCATTTGCACCGATCAAAGCATAACGTTTAAGCGGTTCAATTGCCCAGTTGATTTGATCTAATAATAAGCGATTAGCTATTGAATAAGCGATATTTTGTAATTGAAACATCTATAAATGCAGATTGAAATCTTTGATCTATATTTTCCGCAGGTGTCTCGAAAGTATCAATATATCATTCTGAATCCCGATTTACTTGCCTGTCTCGCGCAGACAGGCTCACCCGGTAATCACGCCGGTAGGCGGATCAGCCTGCTGGCTGACTGCCGGGCTCGTCAGAATGACACTATTAGGACACCCTCTACAATATTACTCCCCTTTATTGTAACCGGGTTGAAAAATTATGTCACCAAACATTAATCAAAACTACTTTTTAATCTTGGTTAATATCTTTTCCATCTCATCCATTATTTTATTCATTTTATTTAAAGCCAAGTTGAAAGGTTCGTCTGAAGTCATATCAATTCCAACTTTTTTCAACGTGGGGATGGCATAATCGGAACCACCGCTGGAAAGAAAGGCCAAATATTTTTGCACGATATCATCTTTCCCGTTGAGTAGTTTTTCAGACAAGGCCTGTGCTGCCATAAATGATGTACTGTACTGAAAAACATAAAAATTATAATAAAAGTGCGGGATGTAAGCCCACTCAATACCGTATAAACTGTCAATTACCGTAACCCTCTGATCGTGACCATAATAACGCCTCAGAATATCCAGATAGATTTCGCTAAATTTATCTCCGGTCAGAGCTTCCCCTTTTTCACCCGCTTCATGGATTTTCAATTCAAATTCAGCAAATTGGGTCTGGCGAAATAAGGTAGTACGATAATTTTCCAGATAGTTGCCCAGGATGGAGAGTCTCTTCTCCGGATCCTTGATTTGTTTTAACACGTAATCAATCAGCAGAGCCTCATTGACCGTTGAAGCCACTTCAGCCAGGAAAATTGGATAATCAGAGGTGATATACGGCTGATTCTTATTGGCAAAATAAGTATGCATGGTATGGCCCAACTCATGGGCCAGGGTACTCATATCGTCATATTTATCATTATAATTCAACAGTATAAATGGATGGATATCATATATATCTCCGGATGAATAAGCTCCGGAACGTTTACCGGTACTGGGATAAACATCGATCCAGCGTTCCTTGAAAGCCTTCTCCAGAGTGGCGACATACTCTTTACCTAGTACCTGCAGCGCTCTTTTAACAATATCTGTCGCTTCATCATAAGTATAATCCAGGTTTACCTGTTTGACCAGAGAGGGATACATATCATAGTAATGCAAAGTATCGATTGCTAACATGCGCTGACGTAATTTCAGATAACGGTGCAGGACGGCAATATTTTGATTAACATTTTCGATTAATTTATAATAAACAGATGTTGGTACATTATTATGGTCTAATGAACTTTCTAAACAGGATTGATATTTGCGTACGTTCTTATAGAATATATTTTTTTGGACTTCACCATTCAGCTGGGTCCCAAAGGTAAGGCGAAAACTATTTAGTGATGAGAAAAAGGTATTAAATACCTTAATACGATCTTCCCGCATCGGGCTAAACCGGTTGGCAGCATATCCGGCAGCATCTAAAGTTACTTCACGTCCATCAGACAATCGAACCTTTGGCCTGGGTAGATCGGCGTTACTGAGCATCGAATAAATATTTTGTGCCGTTCCGGCTATATTACCTGCTTCAGCAATGATTGCTTCCTCACTTGCATTCAAGGTATGTGCTTTGCGTCTCTGAATATTATTAATGAACTGACGGTATTCTGCCAATCTGGATTCTTCCTTGAAAAATCTATCAATCATATCGGTCGGGATACCAAGTAGTTCCGGTTCTATATAGGCGGTATTTTTGTCAAAATCGGTCATTAGTTGGGTCATCTCTTGTTCCATTCCCAATGGTTCAGCTAAACGCTTATCTTCATCAGATAACATAGAAGCATAGGATATAAGACGTCCCATATCTTTGGCTACCACAGAAAAATATTGCAGTGCTTCTAATAACGTTTTAGCAGATTCTCCGAGTTTACCATTATAGGTACTAAACTTTCCCAGTTTTTCGCCTATCTCCACTTTGCTTTTCCGCCAGCTGTCCAGGGAAGGATAGAGATCATTTAAATTCCACTTATACTTCGCCGCAATCTGATCGCGGGTTTTTTCTCCCGACTGTGCCGGGAGCGATGGTATCATTATAACTGCACTTAACAAAAATATGAGTATTAAACTGATCATAAACGATCTTTTCATGATATTTTCCTCCTAATTTTAAATTGTATTTTAGTTACAGAATTTTTTCATCTTTATAATGAAATACTATGCAGACAGAATTTCTATCTGTTCCATAATTTCCTGCATCCGCTGTATTGCCAGTCTAAAAGGTTCATTGGATAACATATCAATTCCCAGTTTTTGCAGGGTAGGTATTGCATAATTCGCACAGCCACCAGCGAGGAACTGCAGATATCTGTCGATCATTCCCTGATCACCCTGCAGTATTCTGCTCACCACGGCCTGGGCTGCTGTAAAAGAAGTACTGTACTGAAAAACATAAAAGTCATAATAAAAATGGGGGATATAGGCCCATTCGATGCCATATAAATCATCGATGATACATATCTTCCCCTCATGACCATAATATTTCCTTAATATATCCAGATAAAGCTGGCTTAATATTTCTCCGGTCAGTGACTCACCCTCTTCGACCGACTCATGGATACGCAACTCGAATTCAGCAAATTGGGTCTGGCGGAACAGTGTTCCACGGAATTCTTCCAAATAGTGTCCCAATAAAGATATCTTTTGCTCCCGGTCAACAGTTTGCTGCAAGACATAGTCCATCAATAATGCTTCATTTACCGTTGAGGCCACTTCAGCCAGAAAGATCGGATACCGCGAATTGACGAATGATTGACTTTTGTTTGAAAAAAAACTATGCAGAGCATGACCCAGTTCATGAGCCAGAGTACTGACATCATGGAATTTCCCTTTATAATTCATCAGGACATATGGATGCACGTCATAGGCAATTCCTTCCATATACGCTCCTGATCGTTTACCCGGGTTAGGATAAACGTCAATCCAGCGTTGTTTGAAAGCCTGATTCAGGATTCCCTGATATTTTACCCCTAGCTTAGCTAATGACTGTAAAATTAAATTCTGACTTTCTGCGTAGGTATAATCCTGTTCAATTTCTTGAACCAGAGCGGGATAAATATCATGATAGTGCAATTCTGTTAATCCCAGGCGCTTCTGGCGCAAACGCAGATAGCGCTGCAGTACCTCCAGGTGAGAGTTAGTATTCCAGATCAGGCTGTGATATACCTGTACTGGAATATTATTATGATCCAGTGCTCTTTCCAGACAGCTGGAATAATGCCTGGCATTTTTATAGAAAAAATTCTTTTTGATCTCACCGTATAATTGAGTACCGAAAGTCCGCTCAAATTCTTTCAAAGCCCCAAAAAAAGTCTGGAATACTTTTATCCGGTCATTACGGTTAGCACTAGTCCGGTACAGAGTAAAATGGACCGGATCCACTGTAATCTCCTGACCATCATCAAGCTGGACATTTTTATAAGGCAGTTCAGCATTACTGAAGATGTTAAAAACTTCCTGAGCAGTATCTGACATTAATCCGGCCTCGGCAATTAATTTTTCTCCGCTTTCATTCAGGGTATGAATTTTTCTTCTGAAGATATCACTCAAGTATTGCCGGTAGATCTGTAAATTTTTGTTTTCAGTTATAAAAGATAATAAGACATCTTCCTGGATCAGCAATATCTCCGGTTCCAGATAAGCTGCAGTACTGTTCAATTTTGCTTCCAGTTGTCCCATTTCCTGTTTCATAGCCAGCGGTCCTGATTGTCTGGTATCTTGATCCGATAACATTCCGGCATAAGCGTACAAACGCATAAAATCTTTTTCCAGATTAAAATAAAAATCCAGCGCCTGAAAAAGATGGTTAGCAGATAGCGTTAGTGTCCCTTTAAAATTACCCAGGAGGGCTAATTGTTGTTCCAGAATGTTTTTTTTCTCCCGCCATTCCTGATCGGATTTAAACAGATCATGTAAATTCCATTTGTCCCGATCAGAAATTTGATCGCGATTTTTTATTTCACTTTGTTTTCTGATAACTGTCACCTTAGCACCTTACCTGAATATTCAAATTTAACGATTATTCACCTTTTAATAAAGTTCCCTTATGTTGAAAACTGTATTTCCTGGATCATAGATCTTTTTCATCCCAACCATAGTATAGGGTTTCGATAGTAACTTTTCTTGAATAATCAATCCTGCTTGTCTATATTTTCGGAAATTTCTTCGTGTAACTCCGTACCGAAGATCTCCGTGTCTCTTCGTGTACTCAATAATTTCACAGAGTTCCACAGAGAAGCCACAGAGTTACATGGAGAAAAATTAAATTGGAGAAATTATGGCTTTACACCCTCTGGCTGGCAAACCTGCACCACGTGATCTGTTAGTGAATATCCCCAGACTAATTTCTGCTTATTATACACTTCAACCCGATGTAACTAATCCCGCCCAGCGGATATCCTTCGGCACCTCCGGGCATCGCGGATCGTCACTGAGTGGCAGTTTTAATGAAAATCATATTCTGGCCGTTACTCAGGCATTATGCGAATACCGCAAATCAGCCCGTATTAACGGACCATTATTTATTGGGCTGGATACTCATGCACTTTCGGAATCTGCATTTATTACTGCTTTGGAAGTTTTTGGCGCTAATAGTACTGAAATTATTATCCAGGAAGGACACGGATATACTCCCACTCCAGTTATCTCCCATGCTATTTTAAATTATAACCACACGCATAAAACTGCTCTGGCCGATGGTGTGGTGATCACCCCTTCCCATAATCCCCCCGAAGATGGTGGATTCAAATATAATCCACCTTCTGGCGGACCTGCTGGTTCGGAAATAACCAGAATAATTGAGAATAGAGCTAATGAAATCCTGGCCAGAGAACTTTCTAAAATTAGACGGATCCCCTTTCACAAGGCCTTGCAGGTCAACACAACTCATCATTATGATTTCATAAAACCATATGTGCAGGATCTGAAAAATATCATTGATCTGGAATCGATTACTGCTTCCGGCCTGAGGATGGGTGTTGATCCCATGGGTGGATCAGGCATCGCTTACTGGCAACCCATTAAAGAAACTTATCACCTCAATCTCGAAGTAGTAAATCCGCTGGTTGATCCCACCTTTTCTTTTATGACTGTGGATATGGATGGTAAGATACGTATGGATTGTTCATCTTCCTACGCTATGGCTGGTTTGATCAATTTAAAAAACTCTTTTGACATTACCTTTGGTAATGATCCGGACTATGATCGTCATGGTATTGTAACTAAAACCAGCGGGCTGATGAATCCAAACCATTATTTAGCAGTGGCTATTTGGTATCTTTATCAAAATCGTCTTCGCTGGCCGGCAGAAACCGGAGTCGGCAAGACCTTGGTTTCTAGTTCCATGATTGACCGTGTTGCTAAATTTCTGAATCGAAAACTGGTCGAAGTTCCTGTGGGCTTCAAATGGTTTGTGAACGGGCTAGCAGACGGTTCTATCGGTTTTGGCGGAGAAGAGAGTGCGGGTGCGACTTTTTTAAGAAAAGATGGAACCGTCTGGACCACCGATAAAGATGGAATTATTATGGATCTCCTGTCTGCCGAAATAACCGCCAAAACCGGCAAGGATCCGGCAGAACATTATATAAATCTAGAAAACCAGTTCGGTCACCCGGTATATGAACGTATAGATGCCGCGGCTGATAAACAGCAAAAAGCGATACTCCAAAACCTTACCCCGCAAATGATCACCGCTCAGACTATGGCCGGCGAGAAAATTATTTCTATCTTGACTCATGCTCCAGGTAATCAGGCAGCCATTGGTGGACTGAAAGTCATAACCGAAAATGGCTGGTTTGCTGCTCGTCCTTCAGGTACTGAGGAGGTCTATAAAATTTATGCCGAAAGTTTTTTAGGTGTAGCACATCTCCGGCAGATTCAACAGGAAGCTCAGCAGATTGTAAGCGCTGCTTTTAATAATTTGGTTTAAACTGCTCGTGGTTAATTGTATATATTTTGTTTAAATAAAATTAAAATATAAATGTCATTCCGAGGAACCCGGCATTTGCCGGGTGACGAGGAATCTTAATTGTTATCATAAAGTCTCCCGGATTCCTCGCATCCCTGCGTCGCCGGGCTGCTCGGAATGACAATGAGTATTACAGTTTTAATCCAAGAAATTACAGTACTCTGATCATATTCGATTTAATATGCAGTCTTCGCCTGAAAATATTGTTCTGTCTTATCATCAATCCATCACCCTGATGCAACAATTATCCTCGCTGGCCGGAGTGAAAGTCGAAATGGATTACGGTAAAAACCGCTGTTTGGTACTCGATCAACAGGGTGAGAAAATTCTGGAATTTCATTACCCACTGTCCTTTCCCGCTAATCCATCCGGGCAAAGTTTATTTTCATACACCGATTCTTTGACTGCAATTCCTATTCCTTATGTCATCCTGCTGATGCACGCCGGCCAGTCTGCTTTGGGTTATTTTACCCGGGGGGAGATGCTGCAACACAAGGTGATCCGGAAATATATGGTACGCAAGAAGCAGGGGAAGGCCCAGTATAAATTTCAAAAACAAAAAACAGTCCACAGCCAGGGTGCCAGGATCCGCCTGGCCAATACGATCTCTTTTTTTGAAGAGATCAATTCGTATTTGCAGGAGTGGTTTAAATCAAACCCGGTGGAAAAGATTATTTTCAGTTGCCCACCAACGCTGTGGTCGATGTTATTCAAATCTAAAATCAATCCGCCTTTCCAGAAGGAAGATCCACGTTTGATCAAGGTTCCCCTGCATTTGCCAGATCCATTATTAAAAACGCTACTTTATATCAACCACTATGTGCAAAGCGGCCAGTGCAAACTATACACGCAACCTGGAC
Source organism: uncultured Calditrichota bacterium (assembly GCA_964430815.1). Classification (GTDB taxonomy): domain Bacteria; phylum Calditrichota; class Calditrichia; order JAJRVZ01; family JAJRVZ01; genus CAVZSQ01. The sequence continues at coordinate 11,026 of CAYSHN010000023.1, forward strand.
CGGAATCAGTAAAAGTGTTGGATATTTTTTTAAATCTATCTCTGCTTGAATAATCTGGTAGATTCGCACATATCGATTGAAATAGCACTGGCTGGAAGGTGTTTGAGAGCAATTCGATAGTGGGAAAATGGGTGTCGAAGTCTTAAGCAAAGTTGGGTGTATCGAGAATTTATTAATAGTACGTTATTACTGTCTGGGCGATAAAATAGAGGTAAGATAATGATAAATTATAAAATTAGATTTTATAACTCGAGAATCCTGATGCTTACAGCAATTATATTAATCATCCCTGGATGTGAATTAACTCATGACAATATGAATGAAAATTATATCAAACATAAACAAAGTTTTTTCGAAGTAGATTCTTTTTTTAGAAATAAATTTAAAATTCATTTTATTGAATTCAAAGATGCAGATCATATTGATATCATAATATGTGATTCAACAAAAAATTCTTATACTAAAATCTACGAAAACTGGAATATTTTTATAAATGATACAAAATTAAATGAGGCTTTAAATAAGGTAAATTGGACTTCTCATGATATAAAAAAATTATACATATATTTAAAATAAATAAATTGTTTCAGAATAGGAGTATCTCCGATAAAAATTCACAATAGTGATGTAATAGAACTGATGTATAAACGGCAGTTATCTGCAGCATATGTTTATTTGATTTTTACTGATAGTATTTCAAAAAATGAAATGGAAAAAATATCATACTATGGAAAAGATAAAGTACATTATCTTGATCAAAGAATCGGTTGGAGTCGCTTATACCCTTTATAATCAGTTAATATTATATGTAATATTTAAATGAATATTTTCACACAGCTCCTGCACTGTATGGACATTATTCGTTCCGTTTAATTATGTAAATGAGCTCTCAGATATTAGTTTTTCAACATATCTTTATTACCTCCGGCATCATAGCCGCAACATAAATGTTGCGACTACCAATCCGTTAGTTTAGGGGATGAACATTTCGCAACTTAAAAGTTGCGACTACACAGTTATTGTTGCAGGGAATCAATATTTGTTATCCTTTTTACCCGTTGACCTTTTAACCTTTTTGCCTTTTATCCTTTACCGTACAGCATTCGGTGCTGGATTACCCCGGGTTAATTCTATAATATTTTGCGCTGCCAGTTTGGCCATTTCCTCACGCGTCCGGTAGGTAGCACTACCCAGGTGGGGCAATAGAACAACATTTTTAAAATCTGTCAATCCTTGCGCCAGTAAGGGTTCACGTTCATATACATCCAATCCGGCTCCGGCAATGGTTTGGTAGGTCAGCGCCCGTACCAGCGCCTGCTCATCGATTACGGCTCCCCGGGAGGTATTAATTAAAATAGTTGTAGCTTTCATCCGCTGCAACCCTTTTTCATCGATTAGATGATAGGTAGAATCGGTCAGTGGTACGTGCAGTGAAATAAAATCTGCTGTCCTGATCAGATCATCCAATTCTTTTTTTTGCGCCCGGTATTCTTTTTCGATCAATTTGTTAGTTACACTATCCGAATAAAAAATATTCATGCCAAAACCGTAGGCCCGTCTGGCCACGGCAGTGCCAATTCGCCCGGCTCCGATTATACCAATGGTCTGGGCAGAGACGTCCGCCCCCAGCATCAGCAGGGGCGACCAGCCGGTAAAATTTCCCTGGCGCACCAGTTGATCCCCTTCGACAACTCTTCTGGCACAGGCTAGGATTAAAGCAAAAGCCAGATCGGCCGTTGCTTCAGTTAAAACATCAGGGGTATTGGTGACCACGATTCCATGCTTCTTGGCAGCAGGCAAATCGATATTATTATAGCCCACGGCATAATTGGCAATAATCTTCAAATGTCTGGCTTGCTCGATAACCGGAGCTGATATAGAATCGGTCACTAAACACAATAAAGCGTCGCAATCCCTGATTTTTTCCATTAATAATGATTCAGGAATAGGTTGATCGTATGGATATACTTCCACCTGCAGGCCGGCATTTTTTAATAAATCAATTCCCGCAGCAGGAATTTTTCGAGTAATTAAAACTTTCCACATTATTATACACCCTCATTGATTATCTGCAATTACCTGTAACTTTCCTGTGATTTTTTAAATAATAATTGATCCCCTCAACCACACCAAGAGAAAATAATCATTTATTTCTTCTGCATTCAACAATTAATTTTTGAATCACTTTTAATTTTTCACGTATATTATGTTTAAGGAATAGTCAAGACATCTCTCTGATGGTACCTAAGGTACGATCAGGGATTAATTGGAATTATTTCTGAACAGAATACTGGACAAAAAATTGGCCAATTCATTAATACCTATTATAAAACGCTTGCGCGGTTTCTGGAAGGAAATCGATTTCAAAACAGTTAAATCTGCTTCGTTTATTTTTTACCTGGTCAGCTGGTATATTGTCTATTACTTTCTGATCTATGCCATTAATCATAATACTGGCTGGATTGGAATTTGGATAATTTTCCTGGGCTTTATCTGGTTCACCGTTAACCGCAATATAATAAACACCATCAATCCACCGGTCGAAGTCATACTGGGCCTGATATTATTCCTCTATATAATAACCTTTTCATATTTGAGCCTGAATTATAACAATTTACTCTCTGCGGGACTAAGTACGGGATTGGAATCCCGTTTGCCTGGATTTTTCACTTTTTTTCTGTTAGGCTTGCTGACTCTGCTTTTTGGATTATTGTTAATATTAAATAATAGTGTTGCCATAATCCCTCCAGGTGCGAATAACAATTATAATAATAACAGTAAACAATCAGTCATTTATTATAAACAGGCGGTCATCTTCTGGTATGCGCTGATCGGAATGTTAGGTCATCAGCTGGTTTTTTTAGAGAATCTAATCTATCTGTACGTCTTCGAATTTTTCTTACTCCTTTTGTTACTAAATAAAACAAGTTGGTTGGAAAGACTATCCAGGTATGAATTGTACACCTATTTTGTCATCTTTCTGGTAATTTTTCTGTTTATACACGATCCGGCTGGTTTTCAGAAAGTAAAGATGCTGGAAGTTCGGTATAAACTAACCTGGTTTAGTTTTCCCTTGTACCTGCATCTGCTGATTAAATTATACTTTCTGGCTTTGCTGGTTAAAATACCGATCGTGGTGATTTATAATCATGCCAGCCTGGCCCGGAAATTATCCATGGCTGGATTGCTACAATCATCATTTCCTCAATTTTTTCAATTTTTATTCCTGATCTGTATTTTCTTCTACTTTATTTCCGGATGGCAGGCTGATAAATTGCGGCAATCATTACAAGATGAAGTAGACCAGATCCGGGCTGGCAATATTGTCAACTCCCTTAACCACTATCAGGTGAATATCCGCCCGGACGATCAATCCCTGCTTTGTAGTGGCTATGCCCCCTTCATGCTTCAGCAGCCCTTCGGCACCGAAGGCGTAATCGTTTTAAGCAAATCCCGGATCGGCCTGGAAGAGTCGGAAAAGAAAGAAGATTATTTCTTTTATGTTAAAGGAGGTGATACTTTACTTACCTCCCTGTATTTAATCAAAATTGATACCAATCTGATTAATTATTGGTCTCAAAAACTAACCGTTCTGGCTGGTAATGGTTTGATTTGTTATCCTTATTCCCCTAAAGACTGGCAGGATTTTTTGTACAAGCATAATTTCCTTGAATCAGAATCTAACTTTAGAATATACCCGTTTAGTTTTTTGTCAAGAAACAGTTCCTGGTCAGTTATTTCGCAGATTAAAACAGATCCAGAATTCGATGCCCACATCCTTATCATAGGCCGGGAAAACTATTTTGGAGATCAGAAATTCATTATTGGGCGGGTGTTTCTGCCAGTAATGAACAGCGCTGATACGAATTTACCTTATTTTGCCTTTGACATTTATCTTGCCTTTACAACTGCATTCTGGAATTCAACCCTGGCTAAAATAATATTGATATTAATTCTGCTTTTCTTTGTATTGAATTTTTTTATTATTGGCCGGGTAACCAAATTTGGTGACCAGATCAATAAAATCATTATACAAAGATTCCAGCAACTCAAGAGTGGAATTAAGGAAATATCATCCGGGAATCTGGAGTATAAATTTAAAATTGAAGGTGAAGATGAATTTGTAGAACTGGCCCATCATTTCAATCAAATGGGTGATCGCTTGAAAAAAACTATTGCCGAAGTGCGGGAGAAAGACCGTCTGGACCAGGAACTACAGATCGCCCGCCAGGTTCAATTGAGTTTGTTACCTGAAAAACTTCCTCAAATTCCCGGTTATCGAATCGCCGCATCTATCCAAACCGCTACTGAGGTAGGGGGAGATTTTTACGACGTACTTCCGCTGGGTAACCATCAGTTTTTTTTCACCATTGGTGATGTCTCGGGTAAAGGTTTTTCCGCTGCTTTTTACATGGCCCAGATCATCAGTTTGTTGCACTTCTCACAGCAATTTATCTTCGAGCCAAAGGAGGTTGTACTTCGCCTCAATCAGTATTTTGCCACCCAGATTAAAGATCGCCAGATATTTATCACCGCCATCGTTGGAATTCTTGATACGGAAAAGAATATAGTTCAATTTGTCCGTGCCGGACATCCCCTGCCAATCTTTATTCCCGGTAATGAGCGAAAGGAGATCAAAGAATTGCGCTGTACGGGTCTCGGTATTGGTCTAACCAATAGCAGGCAAAAATATGAGGAATCTCTCCAGGTGGTAACAGTCGATCTCCATGCTGAAGATATGCTGTTATTCTATACCGACGGTGTAATCGAAGCGGCCAGACCCTCATCTGATCAGACCAGTGCCAGCATGGAAGTTTTTGGAGAGCAACGGTTAAAGGAAATTTTAAACACCTTGCGGGGAGAAAAGCCCGAACAAGTATTATTGACTTTAATAAAGGAACTTAAGATATTTTATAAAGATCATCCATGGGTCGATGATCATACTCTATTAGTTATTCAAAAAACATAGTCAAACATGTGGGAAGCATATGGCTGGTAATACTATTGGGCAATCTTTTCGGATAACCACGGCTGGAGAAAGTCACGGTGCTGCCAATATATTAATTATCGACGGAATTCCTGCCGGTATTCAACTTAGCATCGAAGAAATCCAGAAAGACTTGGATCGCCGCAGGCCAGGTCAATCCAAGATAACTTCTCATCGTCATGAAGCCGATCAAGCCGCAATATTATCCGGAACATTTGAAGGAAAAACAACCGGCACCCCAATATCGATCCTCATTCGTAACACCGACCAGCGACCTGGCGATTATAATGAAATGAAGGACAAATACCGGCCGGGTCATGCCGATTTTACCTATGATGCCAAATACGGTTTCCATGACTACCGGGGTGGAGGGCGAGCTAGTGCCCGCGAAACAGTTACACGTGTGGCAGCGGGCGCCGTCGCTAAAAAAGTATTAATTACTCTGTGTCCTGACTTTCAGATCCTGGCTTATGTAAAACAGATTGGTCCGATACAAGCCGAAATTGCCGATCCGACAGCACTATCCAGAGAACAGATTGAAGCAAATATAGTTCGCTGTCCGGATAGCCTAGCAGCAGAAAAAATGATTGAACTGATCGAACAGGTACACAGTGAGCGTGACTCCATTGGTGGATTAGCTGAAATTATTGTCCGTGGTGTTCCGCCCGGTTGGGGCGAACCTGTTTTTGATAAATTAAATGCCGAACTCGCCGGTGCTTTACTCAGTATTCCTGCAGTAACCGGAGTCGAATTCGGAATTGGCTTTGCTGCTGCCACCG
>CAYSHN010000024.1:0-16710 GCA_964430815.1 uncultured Calditrichota bacterium
AATGCATCGTTGTCTCCTTTTGATCCTACCGGTAATCCGGTTGATATGCCGATCAGATATCAAAAATAATCCGGACTAAATAGCCCTGGTCGGTCCGGTCTAATTCTAACTGGTGATAAGTTACTGCTTTAATTTCGGTACGTACGGCCTCTTGTTGCTGGGTACTGTCACAACCGTCAAACACTGCCTGTAAATGATAATTCTGATTTATTTCTTTTATGTGCAGTTGTAAAATGTTTACAGGTAGAAAGTGATGTACCGTCAATAGATAATTAATTTCGCTCAACCATCGTACCATCAATTCAACTAAATTTGATTCTTCCAGTTCCACAGATTGGCTGGTGTGGCCTTGACTGGGCAGCTGATAGTAGCTAATGCTCAGCATTCCAAAAGCAGCATTAGCAAAGACATCTTCAAGTGTTCCACCGCTGGCTTCAATTCCGATATCGGCAGTGTGTTCAATTTCGCGGAATTTGCTGTTATTAAGTTTGTACATGTGTAAATGTTTTTTATTAAGAAGTCCCTTAATACCTGAGTACCTAAGTACTCCTTTTTATCTTTTTACTATTTTCCTTTTTGTCTTTGGCCTTCTAACTCCTTCATCACACACCCCATAACAGTCTTATTATGATAATGATAGATCCCGGGTCCTGTCTGCCCTGTCGCCAGGTCTTCGACATGCTCGGGATGACAATACATAATTTATTATTCAGGTACTTAGATACTAAGGAACTCAGATACTTTTTTTCTTTGTGCCTATGTGCCCCTGTACTTTTGTGCCTCACTTTGTCTCTCTGTTTCTTTATCTCTTACTTATATGCCGCCTGGTTCAATTCAACAAGTGAATTCATTTTCTTCGGTGGTTGCAGAAATCCGCCCAGGAATTTATAAATTTTTATTCTGATCTCTCTGGCTTTTTTAGTATCCAACCGGTCGAAGGAATGTCCTCCGGGCAGGTTTTCGAAGATCTCGTATTCAAATTTCTTGTTTTCTGCTTTTAAGGCGCGGATCAGTTGTTCCACTTCCAGGACATTGACGTCTTCATCGTTGGTGTTAGTATGAATCAGTAAGGGTGTTTTCAGTTTTTGCACATTCCACACTGGTGAACGTTTGCGATACTCGGCAACATTTTCATTTGCTGTTTTACCAATATGATAATCAGCCGAGTACAGTTTACGATATTCTTCATCATAATATCCCATTCGTGCCACCAGGTCACTGACCGGTACTCCGGCGAAGGCGACTTTATAATTTTCAGGATGATCGAAAATATTCATCAGGGCAATCAGTCCGCCGTGACTCCAGCCGATAATCCCTACCCGGTCAGCATCGATGAAGTCGTAATTTTCGATCATAAAAACCCGGCTGGCATCCACGTCCTCGATTTCCCGGCCGCCGTAATCGATTCTTTCATAGAGTGATTTTCCGTAACCGGTGCTGCCGCGATATTCAGCGGAAACGACGATGTATTGCTGCCAAATCAGTTCACGAATGATATGGGTGTGATAGGTAGTAAAATTGGCGTGGACTCCGCCATGTGGAAACACCAGCAATGGATATTTTTTATTCAAGTCGATATTTTTAGGAATGAAGATATAAGCCCAGAATTTCACTGGATTACCAGCTCCCAGGGCGGTAGGATTTTTCTCCACGGCCGGTGGCGGACCGGTAAGGAAAACCTTATCGATAAAGGCCACATCACCGACTTTATCATACCATAGCACATCATCTACTGCTTTTTCGATCTCATCCAGGCGGTGTTCCAGGTCTTCATTCTTTTTATTCAGGTTTTCAAATTCTTTTTTAAAATCTGGCCCCGGATACTGGGCAGATACAATCTGGCAGCTTAGGATTAGAGTAAAAATTAAAATGCATCCTATAACATTAAAAAATTTGCAGTGCATTATCCACCTCTCTTTAGCAAAATACAAAACGTCATCCCGGAAACCGCTTAAGGCGGTTATCCGGGATCTTGAACTGAATAAAACTCCGATTGTCATCCCGGGTTTTACCCGGGATCTAACAAATTAATTTATTCCTACAGTCGCTTTTTACTTTAATATAGAAATCTTTGCCCCTATTTCCAATCGTATTAAACAACGGTCAAACAAATCTTACAGAATACACCAGATCTATTTATGCTGTACCAGAATTATCCCAATCCTTTTAATCCGATGACAGTCAGCAATTACCGATTATCAGCCAGTGGTTTGGTAGTGTTGCAGATCTACAATGTTCTCGGAAAAGAAGTTAGAACATTAGTCAACGAACATCAGAATGCATATAACTATTCAGTTACTTTAGATGGAAGTAATATACCGAGCGGAGTATATTTTTGCCGAATACAGGCAGGTGACAATTTCCAATCGGAAAAAGTGGTCTTGAGTAAGTGACGGTCAAATACAATATAAGTCCAGAATTGTGTCTGCAACAGCAGGCGTATCAAAGCAATCCTTAGGTAAAGAAACAATCTGACCGACATCCTGGCGCGACCCCGCCGGGGTCATAACTATTTTTTGGGGTATACTGATTTTCTATAAATAATTGATACCTGCGGCATCAATATTCTATCATTAATTATATTATCAATACCAAAATATCCCAACCCGTAAAGGATTACCTTTGTGCCTTTTACTCTTAGCTTCTTTATCCTTACTTAACCATTATTTAATCTTAACTATCTTGCCTTTATAATCTCCGATGCAATAAAAGAAACATCCGCTACCGACCTTTTCCGCATTCCAGATAAAGTCAGACCCCACTCTATGTATATGCTGAATTTCCCGCCCGTTAATATCATAAATGTACATTATTTCATCGGTTATGCCGAAAGTGCTGAATTTTATGCTTTCGTTAAATGGATTTGGATAGGCCGATACATACCTCTGGCCGGTAATTTTAATTTCTGCCAAGGACACTTTTTCACCAGCATAAGATCCCTGTACTTGCTGCGTTCGGCGTTTAGAGCGTCCGTAGTATTTTTTAATGGCATTGTACTGTGTACCAGATACATATTGTGATTTTGTGCTTTATAGTTTGTAACATCTAATTTGTATTGTGCAAATAAGGAACTGGCAGTTTGACTTCCATACATGTCCTCATAACAACGTTTTATAATTGAGATAACAATAATATTATCGTTCTGGGTGGCAAAATTAAAAAATTCCGTCACTCCGCTCTGGTTTTGATAGCCAAAAATGGGACCGTAGTTCAGATAATCTTTTCTAGTAACGTCGTCCGTCCAGTTGCCTGTAGTGGGATGGAATTCAAAGGCGTACATACTATTATTTTTACCAAGTTGTTCCAGTCCGAATAAAATGGTTCTACCTACGCTGCGGTGACTGAACAGGATATTCGTGGCTCTCACATTAGCAGCCTGTTGCGGAGTTATGTTGTTGAATTCAGCAACGGAAGTGTGATTGACGATCAATCCGGCGTAGCTACCAACATTAAACAGCAAAACAATAAAACAGATCGGAATAGTTTTCATTTACTTTTTCTGTTAATGGATGTATAGATTATCCAATTAAGATTTCTGGATAAATAGATATGGCAAATATATCAGTCAAATCCTATTGAATATTTTTTATTCTAACTATATATCTCTTTGTCTCTAGGTCTCTCTGTCACTATGTGCCCTGGCACTTTAATCCATGATAAATGATCTTGAAAAAGCTACCAGGTACAAAACAACCTCCATAAAAATAAATATTTTTAAAACATAATAAAGTATTTTGCTCAATATCACAATTATCATCGCAAAAATTGTTTTAATCCTTGCCGGTGAGATAATATTGATGGGATTACTTTGTGCTTTTAACTTAGTATCTTGGTGCCTGCCAATTGTTCTATTTTCTGTTGTAAGATTAATTTATTTTGGATAATATTGTACCGTTAATTGTAGTCGAGAGGCCGGTCGCCTTGATGCTTTTCTGTAGGATACTCCTTTCGACATCCTTCAGAATGAACGATGACCTGAATCTATGAAAAAACCAAAGGTAAGAAATAAAATTCAGAAACATCCGGTGAAATCACTGAAAAGCGAAGTACCGCTGGTAAAACCGCTATGGTATGTATATGCCATCGAATGTGATAACGCCAGCGTTTATATCGGCCAAACCCGTGACCTGATCCAACGCTGGGAACAACACCTTAAAGGTCAGGGTGCCCAGTGGACCAGGAAATATGAACCATTACAGTTGTTTTATGCTGAACAGTGTAAAAGTCATTTGGCAGCACGAAGAAGGGAACAGGAACTGAAAAAAACCAAAGGCAGGAAATTTTTAAAGGATGTATTAAAAAAGAGTGATCCGCAAGTAAATAAATCAATCCAAAATTTTTACAAAGGAGGTAACCATATGTCTGCAGCAGCATCCGCATTGCTTACTGCCGGAAATATCGCCAAAGTATTGTCGGTATCCGATGCAAAAGTAAAAAAAGTAATTCAGGAATTAGGGATCAAACCTGTGGCCAAGAAGGGAGTATGTAACTATTATTCTAAAGATACTGTATCTAAAGTAAAGGGAGCTCTAAAATAATTTTTTTTCTTCGTCATTCAGCGGTCTCGTAAAAAATGATGCGGTGCATCTTTTAATACGGCCATCGCCTCCGCCCGTACCTTGGACCAGAATTTTGTTTTAAGATTGTAACAAATATTATCCCATTCCTTATCGGAAAGAGTTCTTTTATAAATAGTTTCAGTCTCTTCTTTATCGAGAATATCGGTCAGATCGAAATATTCACTCATAAAATGCTCCTATATTGAAAGATAAAAACTAATCGATCAATCATGAAGTAAAGTTACGAAAGAAAATAAATATTTGTATGTGCTTTTATGCATGTTTTATATTACGAAATTATTTAAGGCGAGTGGTGGTTTTAATATTTATGATGAATATTTCCTTTGGTAAATAATGATTGGTTTTGGGTAGTGAATACCGCAAAACGAATTCGCCAGGGGGTTGAAACTATGATTAAAAAGTATGTTGTTATCATTGTATAAACTAAAATCAGAATCGGTAATTTGAACCAGAAATCAGAATTAAAATCAAAAGACCAGACCACTATCAGAGATGCCCATCGGGTCTTGTCCGGTAAATACAAAAAAGGAAAACTAGCCTCTTTATTACCGTTTTTAGGCCCGGCGTTTATTGCCAGTATTGCGTATGTGGATCCTGGCAATTTTGCCACCAATATCCAGGCTGGATCAAAATTCGGCTATACCTTGCTCTGGGTTATTGTCGCCAGTAACCTGATGGCTATGCTACTGCAAACCTTGTCGGCAAAACTGGGGATAGCTACGGGATTTAATCTGGCTGAACATTGCCGCAAACGTTATTCCCGGCCGGTGGTACTGGTGATGTGGGTGTTGATGGAACTGGTGGCCATGGCTACCGATCTAGCTGAGTTCCTGGGAGCTGCTTTGGGATTCCAGTTACTGCTGGGAATTCCACTGTTTTTGGGTGGCCTGTTAACTGCACTGGCTACATTTTTGATTCTAGGTTTGGAACGTTATGGATTCAGACCACTGGAAGCGGTCATCACTTCATTATTAGCGGTCATAGCAGGCAGTTATATTGTAGAGACCATTCTGGATAAACCACTTTGGGGAAATGTTTTGTATCATATGGTAGTACCGCAATTCCACGGAACGGAAAGCATTCTGCTGGCGACCGGTATTCTGGGCGCTACAGTGATGCCACATGCCATCTTTTTACATTCGGCACTGACCCAGGGACGGATTATTGTAAAAGATCCAGAGCGTCAGCGACGTTTGTTCCATTTTGAGATTGCTGATGTATTAATTGCCATGGGTATCGCCAGTCTGGTCAATATGGCCATGCTGATAATGGCCGCTTCAACTTTTCATGGCAGCGGCTTGATGGAAGTTGGATCGATTGAGGAAGCTCATCGTACTCTGGAACCATTGCTGGGGTCTGCTGCCAGCTGGTTCTTTGGTCTTTCATTATTAGTATCCGGATTGTCATCTGCGACTGTCGGAACTAGTGCCGGACAGGTAATCATGCAGGGATTTTTGCACCGGCATATACCGGTATGGTTGCGGCGGCTGGTGACGATGCTGCCATCACTGGTCGTTATTGCTATCGGATTGGATCCCACCCATACTCTGGTACTCAGTCAGGTGGTACTCAGTTTTGGATTACCATTCGCCATTATCCCGCTGGTACGGTTTACCGGCAGCAAAGAAATAATGGGGGGCTTAGTGAATAAAAAATTGACGAATTGGTTAGCAAGTATTATCGCGGGCCTGATCATTTTGCTCAACCTTTATCTGGTCGTACAAACATTATTCTTAGGGTAATATTATGTTTAAAAATTTTCTGGTTCCTCTTGATGGATCAGCAATGGCTGAATCGGTATTACCTGCTGTAGCCCAAATAGCAGCCCTGTTCAATACCAGAATTATTCTGATCCATGTGATTGAGAAAGATGCCCCTCAAAAAATACATGGTGAGCATCATCTGACCAACCCCGCGGAAGCTCAAATTTATCTGGATAGAATAAAAGCGACAGTGTTCAGTCATAATCTGCAAGTGGAAGCTCATGTACACAGTGCAGAAATAAAAAACGTGGCCGAAAGTATTGTCAATCACTTAAGTGAATTCGGTCACGATCTGATCATTATGTGCAGTCATGGCCATGGCGGCACCAGAGACCTGTTATTTGGCAGTATAGCCCAGCAAGTGGTAGCCCTGGGGACTGTGCCAGTCTTACTTTTTCCCTCCAGCAGGGAATATTATCCGGAAGTCAGGAATTGGCGGCATATACTGGTTCCTCTCAATGAGGATCCACAACATGCGCAGAGCATTCCCTTTGCAGTTTCACTGGCCCGCATTTTCCAGGCTTCGCTGCATCTGCTGATGGTAATACCCACGTACGGCAAATTGAGCGGAGATTGGGTCACGACCAGTCGGTTCTTACCGTCCACGACAGATCGAATGCTTGATGAAATTGTGGATGAAGGTTTGGAATATTTAAAACAATATAAAGACGATCTGGAACAGCAGGGACTTTCTGTAAATATCAATGTCCTTCGTGGTGAGCCCGTCGAGGTGATCAGTCAGGTTACTCTGGAGAGCCAGATCAATATGATGGTGCTGGGTACGCATGGCAAGGTGGGTACTGAAGCATTCTGGTCAGGAAGCATTATGCCAAGAATATGCGCTAAGTGCAAAATTCCACTTTTACTGGTACCGGTTTCTCGGGCTTAGTGAAAGGAAAGGGAGAATCGAATTTGCTCCAACCCGGCGGATAAAGATCCACCGATCATTTATCATTATTTAGAGAGATATAAATTATCGATATAAATAGTTCTCGGTTCGGCTAAATTCTTTGTAAAAAGACAAATAAGCTTGATCTGGTTTAGATCCATTTTCCTGGATTTTGGCGCGTTTTCCAGCTGGGTGATGGGTATACTAAAATCATTCCATCCGGGTGCCAATCGTAATTTTAAATTAAAACGATCATTATAATTTTGATGCAGAGCGTAATGTTGCTGATCGTTGATCCGGCAGGTCATCAGCAAGGTATCGCTGCCGGCATTAAAAATACTGAAGTTAAATGTTGAATATCCATTCCAATTTGCGTGGAAATAACGCATGGCCACTGTCGAATACTCTGCGGTGGTCAACTCTACACGCATAGAATGTGTACCCTCACGCACAGTGGTTTTGTCTGTGTGCAATGGTAATTCATGGTGCCAGCGGGACAACTCAAACATGGTTTCGAAATTAGAGAGGACCGGAAATTGCCGATGGACCATCCATTCATCCAGTAAGGCCTGGGCCGTCGGGTAAAACTCAATCAGCACCGCAGCAAGTAAGAGCAAACGCATGCCCTTAAGTACCAATTTCGGAATAGAATAACGCTGGGTTGAAAAAAAGATCAGGGCCAATAAACCTCCGATTAAATCTCTGGTCAGATCTCCCAGATCCGGGTCGCGCTGAAAATATACCTGGACCAGTTCAGTTAACAATCCCAAGGCTAGGCTGAAAATTACGATTAGTAGTAAATGCATGACGAAGGTGTCTTTAAAAAATCTGCGGGGATCGGTGAGTAGAAGAATGCCTCCGATAAAAAACAGCACCAGGTGACCCAGATCCCATAATCGTAAATGGGAACGGGGGGATTCCGAACCGGGGCCATCCACAAAAAGAAGGATCAGACAGGTAATAAAAATTGCAAAGAGGATCAGTTTTGGTACTGGTTTCATTATTCTTTCACCGATTCAACTTAAGGTTATACATCATTCTACTTTTTGTACCGAATTTAATGATTCAAATTTCGTTAATATAAGCCTGGAGTTATAAATATAGATTTGAAATAGATCACAAAATACGGATTAATTCTCTTTACCAGGATCTTATTCCGGATGGATCGTTGCTTCAATTTGTAAGTCGGTTTTAATTGTTTTCTCGATCTCCGAAATCAATTTATGTGCATCCTTTAAATAAATATCACTAGTAAATTTAATATGAAAAGTCAATTCGGTATGTTGTCCATAACGATGGATATGAAAATGATGGATATTGATGGAATTATCTATTTTACTACGACAGATCTGCTTAATCTGTTCGATCATCTCTGGTTCAGGTAATTCTCCCAGCAAGGGATTAATAGCATCACGGGCTAAACTGTAGGCTGTATATAAAATTAGGATTGAAACCAGGACACCTAAAACACCGTCAATCCACCAGAAGTAAGATCCAAACAGAATTCCGATCACAATCAGCAGCGAAGCAAATCCATCACTGCGGTGATGCCAGGCATCGGCAAATAAGGCTTTAAAATTTGATTTTTTTCCAGCATAAATGGCATATTGGGCCATGGATTCTTTGATGATTACGGAGATGATCATTACTACCAGGGCAAAGGTATTAAAGATAATCGCTTTTCGATCTCTCAGACGGTTTATGGATTCCATACCAAAATTTGCCGCCACAATTCCCAGTAAAATGGCAATGATCAGTGTGGCAATTATTTCAGCCCGGCCGTGTCCAAAAGGATGTTCACGGTCAGCCGGTTTATTGCTGAATTTCAATCCCATGACCACAATTACTGAGGTCACGGAATCGGATAATGTGTGCCAGGCATCGGCGATAATCGATACAGATCCAATCATCATACCGGCCCAGAATTTAAAAATGCCCAGAATTATATTTCCGATGATGGAACTCCAGGCAGAGAATTGAGCATGGATTAGGGATTTATTTTTCATGTATCTGATCCTCCTTTTTCAATTCGGGCCCAGGTATCTTTTAGGGTTACCGTGCGGTTAAAGACCAGTAATCCCGTTTTACTGTCCTTCGTATCGACGCAAAAATATCCCAGCCGTTCAAACTGAAACCGCTCTCCCGGTTTGACTGTTGCCAGCTCTGGCTCCAATTTGCAGTTAGGTAAAATCTGTAATGAATCAGGATTCAGGTTTTTACGAAAATCTTCATCAGCGGCGACGTCTTCCGGATCGGGTTTGCTGAACAGGTTATCATAAAGCCGTACTTCCGCTTCAATGGCATGCGCCGCCGAAACCCAGTGTAACGTCGCTTTAACTTTACGTCCGTCGGGAGACTCGCCACCACGGCTGGCCGGATCATAGGTACAGTGTAATTCACGTATCTGTCCGGTCCTGGGATCTTTAATAACATCCGTACATTTAATAAAAAATGCATAACGTAAACGTACTTCGCGCCCGGGAGCTAGGCGAAAGAACTTTTTGGGTGGATCTTCACGAAAATCTTCCTGTTCGATAAATATGATTTTGGAAAAAGGTACCTTGCGGGTACCCATATTCAGATCCTCGGGATTATTATATGCTTGCAGTTCTTCAATCTGGTTATCCGGATAATTATCAATCACTACTTTTAGAGGTTTCAATACAGCCATGGCCCGCCGAGCTCGCTTATTCAGATCTTCCCGCAGACAATGTTCTAGCAAGGCAATATCAACAGTACTTTCACTTTTTGCTACACCGATGCGATCGGCAAAATCGCGTATAGCTTCTGGTGTATAACCGCGGCGGCGTAAACCGGAAATAGTGGGCATACGTGGATCATCCCAGCCGTTAACAATTTTATCCTGTACCAGTTGTAATAATTTGCGCTTGCTCATCAGAGTATAACTCAAATTCAGACGGGCGAATTCAATTTGTTGTGGATGGTAAATGCCCAGATTATCCAGAAACCAGTCATACAGCGGGCGGTGATCTTCAAATTCCAGTGTGCAGATGGAATGGGTAATCCGTTCAATGGAATCGCACTGGCCGTGGGCAAAATCATACATGGGATAGATACACCATTTATCTCCGCTGCGATGATGTGTCGCATGCAAGATGCGATACAGAACCGGATCACGCATGTTGATATTTGGTGAATTCATATCGATTTTTGCCCTTAAAACCCGTGTGCCATCAGGAAATTCACCGGTGCGCATTCGTTCAAATAAATCCAAATTTTCAGCTACGGGACGATTGCGATACGGACCCTCTTTCCCCGGCTGGGTCAGAGTACCCCGGTAATCCCGTATCTGATCAGCGCTCAGATCATCCACATAGGCTTTGCCGGCTTTAATTAACTGTAAAGCCCAGGTATATAATTGCTCAAAATAATCAGAGGCATAAAATTCACGATTTCCCCAGTCAAATCCCAACCAGCGTATGTCTTCCTTGATCGACTCAACATATTCCGATTCTTCTTTAATCGGATTGGTGTCATCAAATCGCAAATTGCACAAACCATCAAATTCGTTTGCCAGTCCAAAGTTCAGACAGATGGACTTAGCATGACCGATATGCAGGTACCCATTTGGTTCAGGTGGAAACCGCGTATGTACCCGCTTATCGTATTTGCTGGTCTTCTGGTCTTCTCGGATGATGCTGAGGATGAAATTTGAGGCTGGTGTGGATTCACTCTTAGGCATATTACTACGATCCTTTCTGACAGTAGCTTACAGCATTCAATATCTGCAATTTTAACTAATTTTAATATAAAATATTTAAATTACTTAATTGATTTTAATAACATAACCAGCAATTTATCGGCATATCTCAGATATTGAAAAAGCTAAACGCAAAGGACGCTAAGGCAGGCACAAAGGTCGCAAAGAAAAAATATCTATAAATATTCTTTGCGTCTTTGGCGAGTTCCTCTGCGCCCTTTGCGTTTAGTTAATTAATCGATGAATGGTACTGTATGAAAATAAAGGTTACAGACTTGTTTTGCCATATTATTTAATTTTATATATTTAATTCTACACCTATAAATCAGGGAGATCATCATGTATAAAAATTTACTCTCTTATTGTCTGCTCTTCATTTTTATCTTTTTTTGCTGTGTATCCGCGGGTGAGAAAAAAATACCAGATTATAAAAATTCCAAACTGCCCATCGCGACACGAGTCGAAGATTTGCTCATACGAATGACCCTGGATGAAAAAATCGCTCAATTAGGCTGTCTGTTTGGTGATAATGCGCAGCCTAAAACGATCGGCTCGCAGGGTCTGGGTGGATTAGCCTGTACATTGCGTCCTTTGAAGGCTAAAGCTGCAGCACAACGATTGAATGAAATCCAGCAATTCTTTATGCAAAAAACCCGTTTAGGTATACCGGTGATCATGCATGACGAGGCCCTGCATGGACTCCTGGGCAATCAGGCTACCAGTTTTCCCCAGGCGATTGCTCTAGCTGCCACCTGGGACACCCTGTTGATGAGTCAGGTGGCCAGTGCCATTGCCCTAGAAACATGGAGCCGCGGTATCCGGCAGGTGCTCTCGCCCGTGGTTAATATTGCCCGTGATGCTCGCTGGGGCAGGGTGGAAGAATCTTACGGTGAAGATCCCTATCTGTCAGCACGCCTGGGAGTGGCTTTTTGCCGGGCATTTGAGGGTAGAGGTATCATCACCACTCCCAAACATTTTGTCGTCAATGATGCTGATGGTGGGCGGGATAGCAATCCGGTTCATCTCAATGAACGTTTGCAACGTGAAATTTATTTTCCACCATTCGAAGCCTGTATTAAGGAGGCGGGTTCCCTGTCGTTAATGGCTGCATATAATTCGTTAGATGGCACACCTTGCTCCGCCAGTCACCGGCTGCTTACGGAAATTTTACGTGGTGAATGGGGTTTCCAGGGATTCGTAGTTTCCGATTATGGTTCAATAGCCGGAATATACGGTCTGCATAAAACCGCTGCCACACCCGAGGAAACTGCGGTTCAGGCTCTGCAGGCCGGATTAGAAATGGAATTACCCAGCGTGGATTTTTATGGCGAACCTTTACGAAAGGCAGTTCAGAGCGGTCTCATCAACGAAAAGGTGATCGATGAAGCGGTTCGACGAATCCTGGTTATTAAATTCAAGATCGGATTATTTGAGAATCCCTATACTGACCCGCAACTAGCCGAAAAAGTCAACGATAGTGCCGAACATCGTCAACTAGCCAGGCAGGCTGCGCAAAAAGGAATTGTTCTGCTGAAGAATGAAAATCATGCTTTACCACTCAGAAAAGACCTGCGGTCGGTAGCCGTAATCGGTTATGATGCGGCTAACGTTCGCTTGGGCGGATACAGCGGTTGGGGTATGTCCACAGTTTCTATCTTAGATGGCATACGCTCCAAGATAGGTGCAGACAGAGTTTCGTATGCCCAGGGATTTGAGATACGTGAAAATATTTTTCCTGCTGTTCCTCCCAGATATCTACTACCGCCGAAAGGGGAAAAGGGTGAACAAGGTCTGAAAGGGGAATATTTCAATAATATGAACTTCTCTGGTAAACCGGATCTGGTGCGTATTGATCCACAAATCCGGTTTAACTGGGGCACCGCTGAACCTCACGCAAAGATCAATGCTGACCGCTATTCGGTACGCTGGACTGGACGATTGCGGGCGCCCTTCACCGGCAAATTGCGCCTGGGCATCACTACTGACGATGGTGTGCGACTGTGGATTGACGGGAAACAATTGCTGGACAAATGGATTGATCGCGGTGCCACAACCGATGTGGTCACCATTTCGGTGCAGCAAGACCGTGAATATGATCTGCGCCTTGAGTATTATGAGAATGGGGCCTGGGCCTATGCAGAACTGTCCTGGGATTTTGGCCAGAAGGAGAATACCAGTTTTGCCCAGGCTGTTGAGTTGGCCGGTAAAAGTGATGTGGTGGTCTTTGTCGGAGGTATACTGGAGGGGGAGGGGCAGGATCGGGCCGATCTGAATTTACCATCCGTGCAGGAAAAATTGATTACGACCATTGCTGCCAGTGGAAAACCGATGGTGGTTGTATTGATTGGCGGCAGTCCCATAACGATGCAAAACTGGTTGCAACAGGTTCCAGCGGTATTAATGGTCTGGTATCCGGGTGAAGAAGGGGGTAATGCCGTGGCTGATATTCTGTTTGGAGATGTCAATCCCGGTGCCAAGTTACCAATTACGTTTCCCCAGACTATTGGCCAGGTACCCTTGTACTACAATTATAAACCAACCGGGCGTGGATATGGCTATGTCCAACTCAGTGGTGATCCGCAATTCGCATTTGGCCATGGACTTAGTTATACTGAATTTTCTTATGATGATCTGCATCTTTCTGCTGCTAAAATTCCGGTGGATGGTAGTTTAACAGTGAGTTTTAAGATTAAAAATTCAGGCCAGCTGACTGGCGACGAGGTAGTACAACTCTATCTTCATGATGTAGTCGGTTCTGTTTCCAGACCGATCAAGGAACTAAGAAGATTCAAACGAATTAAGCTGTCGCCGGCTGAAGAGCAGCAGGTTGTTTTTGAAATTAATAGCAGCGATCTGACCATGCTGGATGCAAAACTCAATAAAGTGATTGAACCGGGACTTTTTGAGATCATGATCGGCAGTTCATCGACAGATATTCGTCTGCGTTCGAGTTTTGAAGTTGTAATTAAATGATAAATGTAATATTCGGATCTTGATTTTATTGTATCTCCGGCAGGAATACCATAAAAATTCCAGTTATTCTGACTGCCGATAGTTAATAATAATAGCATATCTACTGAAGGCACTGAGTAATGTAATTATGATGCGCTTTCTGTCATGTGATTATTAAATTCTTAGTGTACAGATGTAGTTTTGCCTTCCTTTTCTTCCCTCATATAATGCTTGACAGGTATAATTTGTGTATAGTTCAACAAAAATGTACGCCTGAAGATGACTATTTTGATTTGGAATGCCCTTAAAAGTTTATTAAATTTGCGGACTACGATTCTCAGGAGGGAATATGTCCGGTCATTCCAAGTGGCATTCAATCAAGCATAAGAAAGCTAAAGTAGATGCTGCCCGCGGTAGAGTTTTCACTAAATTAATCAAAGAATTAACCGTCTCAGCGCGTGTGGGTGGGGGTGACCCCGAAGGCAATCCTCGTCTGCGAACTGCAGTTCAGGCCGCCCGTGCTTCCAATATGCCGGCTAAAAATATAGAAAATGCTATTAAGAAAGGAACGGGTGAGCTTCCCGGTGTTGTATACGAAGAAGTTGTTTATGAAGGATATGGACCAGGAGGGGTAGCTCTGTATATCAATGCAGTAACAGATAATAAGAACCGGACTGTAGCCGAAATACGTCATCTATTTGGCCGGCATGGTGGAAATCTTGGCGAAACCGGAAGTGTGGCCTGGATGTTTGAGAAACGTGGATTGATCAAGGTTGCCAAGAAAAATTATGATGAGGATACACTGTTCATGATCGCTCTGGAAGCCGGGGCAGAGGATATTAAGTCCGATGATGAAGAGTTTTATCAAATCTATACCAGTTATGATCAGTTAGAGAAGATCCAGGATACGCTGGTCAAAAATAAAATTACCGTTGATTCCACCGAACGGACCCTGCTACCCAAAACCACCATGCACTTAGATGGAAAACAGGCAGAACAGATGTTAAGACTAATGGAAGCACTGGATGATCATGATGATATTCAGGGGGTCTTCGCTAATTTTGACATCGACGATGAGGTAATGGCCAGTATTGCCTGAGACACCTAAAAAACGAATCCGCATTCTGGGGGTGGATCCGGGTACGCAGATCACCGGTGTCGGGGTGATTGAGATTAATGAGAAGGGTTTGCCGGAATCCTGTTATTACGGAAGCATCCGCACTAGAATAAAAGATCCCCTGGCGGTGCGCCTTAAGAATATTTACAGTGGTTTAGTTACAGTAATAGAAAAATTTAAACCTCATTTCATCGCTCTGGAGGATATTTTTTACAGTGAAAATATCAAGACGGCGATTGTAATGGGGCATGCCCGGGGGGTTTCACTACTGGCTGCAATCAATCTGGGGATTGAACCGTCTGAATACTCACCACGCGAAGTAAAGCTGGCCGTTGTGGGCAGAGGTGATGCATCCAAAGGGCAGGTGGCATTTATGGTTAAAAGTATTTTGCACATTCAGGAAGAAATTCATCCTGCGGATGCTGCCGATGCACTGGCGGTAGCATTATGTCACTATAACCGGTTGAACAGAACTGTTAATTAATTTGTCTATGATTGATTTTATAAGCGGAGTAGTTGCCGAAAAAAGTCCGAGCCGGGTGGTAGTGCAAAATAATGGTATCGGTTATGCCCTTCAAATCAGCGTGAACACGTATGAACATCTGCCGCATACCGGCGAGTCCGTCAATCTGAAAACTTATCTGCATGTACGGGAAGATAATATTCAGTTATATGCTTTTTCTCAGGAAGTTGAAAGAAAGGTTTTTTTAGGTTTGATCTCAGTATCCGGTATCGGTCCGAAAATGGCTGTAGGCATTTTATCTGGTATCAAGGTTTATGAATTGATCCAGGCCATTCAGCATGGTGATGAACAACGCCTGAATGAAATTGGCGGGGTCGGCAAGAAAACCGCCCAGCGTCTGATCGTGGAGTTGAGAGAAAAATTTATGCAGGTGGGTTTGCTGGAAGATCAGCAATTACCGGAATATAAACCGTTAAAGTTATCCACTGTGGAAGAAGAGGCGGCCCTAGCTTTAATGTCACTGGGATACAGGAAGCAATCTGTGGAAAAATCCTTAATTAAGGTTCGCAGCACAGGCAGTGAACAATCGGTGGAAGAATTGGTCAAGCAAGCACTAAAGATTATTTGAATTGTGGATTTTTATGAATGATTTAATATCACCCAGTCGCAATGCGGAAGATATAGAATTTGAAGTTTCCCTGCGCCCGCAGCGGTTGGCTGATTTTGTTGGACAAAAAAAGATCAAAGAGAATCTTTCAATTTTTATACAGGCTGCCCGCGAACGCCATGAAGCACTGGATCATGTTTTATTATGTGGGCCAGCAGGACTGGGAAAGACCACTCTGGCCAATATCATCAGTAATGAGTTAACCGTGGGATTAAAAACCTCAAGCGGACCGGTGCTGGAAAAAGCCGGCGATTTGGCTGGAATCCTGACTAACCTGCAGGAACACGATGTTTTGTTTATCGATGAGATTCATCGAATGAATACCATTGTCGAAGAGTATATGTATTCAGCAATGGAAGATTACCGTTTGGATATCCTGATTGATAAAGGTCCGAATGCCCGTTCAATCAAGTTGAATCTGAATCCGTTTACGCTGGTAGGTGCTACCACGCGTTCAGGACTATTAACGGCTCCGCTACGGGCACGATTTGGGGTAGTACTGCGCCTGGATTATTATTTGCCTGAAGATCTGTACCAGATAGTGGGGCGTTCGGCTCG
>CAYSHN010000025.1:0-16710 GCA_964430815.1 uncultured Calditrichota bacterium
TGACAAATACAGGGATTCTAAAGAGACCATATTACCAATTTCTGCCGGCAGCGCTCCACTTAAATCATTCTGACCCAGATTTAAATATCTTAAGTTGATAAGATTTCCGATTTCGGCGGGTATGCTACCGCTGATAGACGTATTATAAAGTTCCAACCACTGCAAATTAGTGAGATTACCGATTTCCACAGGAATGGTGCCGGTCAGGGGATTACCGAATAATTCCAGAGATTGTAAATTAATAAGATTACCGATTTCTGCCGGGATGGTTCCGCTTAGTTGATTGTTACTCAATTGCATGGTACTCACATTGGTTAAATTACCAATTTCAGGAGGTATCGAACCACTGAATTGATTGTTGTAAATTTGAAGTAAAACCAGATTTGTGCAATTACCGATTTGCGAGGATATGGGACCACTTAACGCGTTGTTACCGACTCTCAGCAACAGCAACTGAGTCAGATTACCGCTCTCTGCCGGTAGTGTTCCTGTCAAATTATTATTCCCCAGATTAATTTGCGTTACCCGGTCTCCGGCAATAGTGATACCGTACCAGGTGGAGACATTTCCACTCAACCAGTTGGTATTATTTGTCCAACTTGCGCCATTAGTATTGTTGTATAGGGCCACCAGGGCAAGCGAGTCCTGTTCGAGTACCTGTGCACTCAGTTTTGGTGATATCGAGAAAATTAATGATAATAGAATTGTGATTATGATTATACTGCTTCTACTCATGGTAGGCCTCCTTTTAAGAGATATAATTAACTTGTATAAAATATGATTATATATCAAGCTGAATATTAAGCATTTCATTGATTATCATAATTTTTATCAGAGGTATATGATTAAGTTTTATGAATTAATATTCTTCGTGTATCTTTGCCGAAGGTCTTAGTGTTACTTCGTGAAATATTCTCTTACACGAAGTCCTACGGCGAAAGCACATGTAGGGACAGGAAGAAAAGAAAAAATATTTGCAGTCTAGCCTTCCTTTTTGACAACTCGTAACTCAGAATAACCGTTGGTACGATCTTTATTGGTTCTGCTTAAGGTATAGGTATATTTATCACGGTTTTTATAAGTAAAAAGGAGAAAAAATGAAAAGGTTAATGTTCTTAGTTATTTTCACTTTAATTCTGACCGGATTCGGTATGGCGGCGGATTGCACTGGTGCCGGGGAGATCCATGTTCAAGAATCGGATACACTTTATCATGATCTGTTTGCGGCAGCCCGGACTGTGGACATATTTGGACCGGCCCTGGGTGATCTTTATGTCGCCTGTGAACGAGCGAATATCGAGGCACCCATCGCTGATGATGTTTTTGCTGCCTGCCGGGAACTCACCATTAAGGCACCGGTCGGAGATAATGTGGTTAGTTGCGCCCAGACTATCTATGTGGATAGTGAAATCAAGGGCGACCTGTTTGCCTATGGTGGAGAAGTGCGTTTGACTGAAAATGTTCATATTTATGGTAATCTGCACGTGGGTACAGGTAAATTATATCTGGATGGTGCTACCATTGATGGAAATATCGATGGTGGTGCAGGGGACGCCTACCTGAACGGAAGGATCGGCGGGAGCGTTTGCCTGGAAGCAGGCTGGGTACGCTTTGATTCATTATACGCAGCTGCCGGGGGCACGAATCTTACCATGCGCAAAGCACTAGATGAAAAAAGCACTAAGTTTGCTCCTGCAGATTTAAAAGTCACGATTAAAACTCACAAACATTTCTATCAAAAGGTCTATTTCTACTGGTTGCTGCTATCCTTCCTGGTAGTCGGGATCCTGTTGATATCGTTCTGCAAGGGATTCAGCAAGGATTATTTAACCTATAGTCAGGCCAGTATCTGGAAACATCTGGGTCTTGGGTTTCTGTTCCTGGTAGTGACACCAGTGGTGGCAGCAATTTTACTTATTTTAATACTGACCATTCCATTGGGGCTAATACTGGCAGCCGTTTATATGATCATTATTTATCTCTCTTATATTTTTACTGCTATATTCCTTGGTAACTGGATCATGCGTCAAATAAAAAAGAACGGTGTATCACCCCTTTTCTGGTCTTTGCTAGTAGGAATTCTGTGTGTGATATTGCTGGATAAAATTCCGCTTATAGGCTGGTTGCTGAAATTGGCTGCTGTCTGTTTTGGAATGGGCAGTTTAATTGGCTATATTTGGCATGAAATTAAACCGGCAGCATCAACAACCTGATGTTAATCAACAGAAAAAATTTATTCAAACTGGGCACCGTCGTTATTGTCGGTGCCCTTTTATCATTGGTTTATCTGATCAGTAAAACTCCACCCGGCCAGGCTTTACTGATCGGATATTTTAATGTCATCACTTTTGCACTCACCCTGTGGCCACTGCAGAAATTACTGCTGTCTAAATTATCGGTTTTTACTACCGGGCAGCAGTGGATTTTAAAAACCTTTATCTATACCATTCTGGCCTGTTTCGCATTTCTGATCGGTCTGCTTTTTCAATACTTCATTTTAACTCCCTTCAGCGCTGTGGAACCAATGATAACCGATAAACTCTGGAATGGACTTTTTTTATTTCTAGCTAAGCCTATGCGACCGGATATCTCAGCCGTAATGCGCACCGATGAATTCCGTACGGTTATCATTCCGTTTTTTGCATTGATGTTTTTGTTTGGCCTGGGCGGTTTACTGGGTAGTTATATTGAAATAAAATGGCAGGGAGATAAACACACTCGCATTGCGCAAAAAGCACAACTGACTGCTCTGCAGGCTCAAATGGAGCCGCATTTTCTATTCAACACATTGAATACGATCGCCGCTGCAATTAGAAGCGATCCGCAACAGGCTGAAAATCTGGTACTGAAGTTGAGCGATCTTTTTCGATATATCTTTGAAAATTCAGGCAAAGAAACAACCGAATTAGAACAGGAAATTGCCTTCGCCCGGGAATATGCGGAATTGTTAAAAGCACGTTATGGTGATCTGCTGCAACTGCAATGGCAGCAAAATCTGCGCAGCCTTAAACAAAAAGTGCCTGTATTCCTGATTCAACCGATCCTGGAAAATTCGATTCGCCATGGCTGGTCTGCCGATCGAAAATATTTAGCGATATCTATAGATATCCGGGAAGATGATCAAAATATTGTGATAGAGGTAAAAGATGATGGGGTCGGGATGAAACCCGATTTGAGCAATCAGGTTAGCAAAGGCAGGAATGCCCTGGGCAACATCGCTGAACGCCTGCAATTGTTATATAAAAATCTGGGCCGGCTGGATATTATTTCCGAAGTATCAACAGGAACCAGGGTCTGCCTTATTATTCCAAGGAATCCGTTATGATCACGACCATTATTGTTGAAGATGAACTCCCGGCACTGGAACGGTTAAGTCTGATGCTGAAGGATCAGCCGGAAATACAACAAGTCGGAATAGCCCGGACTGGACAGGAAGCGGCTGTGCTCATTGATTCCCTGAAACCCCAACTGGTTTTTCTGGATATTCAATTACCTGATCTATCCGGTCTGGATCTTTTACACATCATTTCACATCGGCCATTGATTATTTTTACGACGGCCTATAATCAGTATGCGGTACAGGCCTTTGAACTGCAGGCAATTGATTATCTGCTTAAACCGTTTGCACAGGATCGATTAAATGCAGCTCTACAGCGTGTGCAGGAAAAAATCGGGCAGGGCAGCGGAGCACCGGCCCTGGATGCCATCAAAAACCTGCTGGCCAACTATAACACCCCCAAAGAATATCTGACCCGCATTCCTTCCAGGATCGGAGATAAGATCTATATCTTAACTGATGACGATATTATCTATCTGGCCAGTGAAGAACGTCTGGTCTTTGCTTATCTGTATGATGCCAAATTTATGGTCAATTATACCCTGGATGAATTGCAGGCACGTTTAAATCCGGACAAATTTTTCCGTATTCACCGTTCAACGCTGGCGAATCTGAATTACATTACCATGATCGAAGCCTGGTTCGCCGGCGGCTATAAAACAAAAATGAAGGACAAAAAAAATACCGAGTTGATCATCAGCCGGTCCTCGGGAAAACTGCTGCGGCAAAAATTGGGCTGGTAGGGAATATTACTTTTCCATAAAGAAGATTATATAAAAATCGGCTATCCCATGATGCCGGTAGTGAAGGGTGATGATTATACCCTGCGACAGATAATGGTTTACTCTGCGTTACTTGTTGGCAGCACGCTGTTTTTAGCACTGTTGAATCATAGCTGGATTTACTGGTTTGTTGTTATTTTATGTAATTACTATTTAATCAAAAAAGTGCTGCTGGCAAATCAAACCCGGAATGAAAAAGAGTACCGGCATGTTTTTGGATATTCTATTGTTTATCTATTCGGTATCTTTGGAGCTTTAATGCTCGATGGTTTATTAAATAACATGCTAAAGTAGGATCTTCACCGAAGTTAATAATTCTTGCTTAATCCTAACCTGATATTTAATCAGCTGACCTGTAAATTTAATAGTAATACAGGATAATTTTAATGTCAATTCTTCTGCTGTTACTTCAATGTTATGTCATAATGAATATAATTTATAGTCCTGTTTCTACAAGCGAGTTGATTTTAGTAAAGATAAACAGGGTATTAAAATTCTCTATTGAGGAATATGTTTAAAATATTTATTTTAAACAGCCAGGTATAAATAGTTAATTGAGCATGGTAAGATTTTTTAATCAGGTCAGTAAAACAGAGATCCATTAGAAAAAAGGAATATACTCTTGGCTCAGATCTTTCCGCAATGGACCAATAAATTACCAATTATCTTAATCTTCTTTATAACCGGTATTATCCTGGTAGTGGTTGGTTTCTTCTGGTACTTTGGTTCACCTAAATATACCGATGTTGGTTATCGTCCTGTACAACCTGTCCCTTACAGCCATAAACTGCATGCCGGTGACCTTGGCCTGGATTGCAGGTATTGCCATAATTTTGTTGAAGTATCGGCCAAGGCCAATATCCCTCCCACTCAGATCTGTATGAACTGTCACACCCTGATCAAAACCGACAGCGAAAAACTGGCCGCAGTGCGGGAGAGTTGGGGCAGTGGCAAACCGATCGAGTGGGTACGGGTGCATAAACTGCCGGATTATGTTTTTTTTAATCACAGTGCCCATCTGCGAGCCGCTATTGGCTGCCAGAGTTGTCACGGTACAGTCAGTGAAATGGAAGAAGTGATGCAGGTGGAACCATTAAGCATGGGCTGGTGCTTAAATTGTCACCGTAATCCGGATATGTACTTACGACCGGTATCGGAAATTACCAATATGAAATGGACTCCTGCGGACAAGCAGTTGGAGTTTGCTCGGCAGGTTAAACAGGAAAAAAATATCGCCCCTCCAGTAGTTTGTTCAGGATGTCATCGATGAGCGACAAGAAATTAAATATAAACGGGAAAGAATACTGGCGGAGTATGGATCAGCTGGCTGGTACACCGGAATTTAAAGAATTTCTGCAACGTGAATTTCCGGAAGGTACGGTCGTAGATCTGCCCGCACAGATGAATCGCCGGCATTTTCTGACCCTGATGGGAGCATCGCTGGCTCTGGCCGGGTTGACCTCCTGCCGACGCCCGGTGGAAAAAATTGTTCCTTATGTAAAGGCACCAGAAGAGATCATCCCGGGTATTCCGCAATATTATGCCACAACCATGCCATTCAGCACCAGCGCTTTTGGACTGATCGTGGAAAGTCATGAGGGGCGTCCCACTAAGATTGAAGGGAATCCCGCTTATCCGGCTAACCTGGGTGGCACGAATGCATACATACAGGCTGCTATCCTTGAATTATATGATCCGGACCGTTCCCAAACAGTCTTACAGAAGGGGGTAGAAAAAAGCTGGGATGATTTTGTGATGTTCTGGCAAAAACTAAAGGCGGACTTTGCCCAGAATCAGGGTAAAGGTCTGGCTGTGCTCTCTGACTCCTTTGCTTCACCAACCCTGAATCGTTTAAAAGAAGTATTCCGACAAAATTTTCCCCTAGCCAACTGGTATAGTTATGAACCTCTATCCGATGAGAATATTTACCAGGGGATCAAAGCGGTTAGCGGAGCGGTGCTGGTCCCTGAATATGATTTTAGCCAGGCCCGGGTGATACTGGCTCTGGATTCCGACTTTCTTGGTCTGGAAAGTGAAAGTATCTTATCGGCCCGGCAGTTTATTAATGGTCGTGGCCTCAAGTCATCTGAAGAGGAAATGAACCGGTTATATGCGATAGAACCAGTCTTTACCATCACTGGTACTATGGCAGATCACCGCCAAAAACTGGCCCGCTGTCAGGTACCCGCCTTCCTGCTGACTTTGATTCAGACCTTACAGAAAAATGGTATAAAAATACCAGGTAGTGAAACTTTAAAGTCAGCAGCTGGAATCGAATTCGATCCGCGCTGGCTGGAAACAGTGACCAAAGATTTAATCGGAAATGCTGGCCGGAGTATTGTCATAGCCGGAAAACAACAAAATGCTCTGGTGCATGCCCTGGTAAACCTGATCAATATAGCCTTGGGTAATACCGGTAATACGGTATTCTATCGCCAACCTGAAGATATCACTATGGCTGAACAGTCCCAACTGAATGATCTGGTAGATGAATTAAATCAAAATAAAATAGATACCCTGATAATTTTGGGCGGGAATCCGGTTTATAATGCACCGGCCGATCTGGATTTAAGTGCTGCCCTGAGCAAAGATCAGCATTCGATTCATCTCAGTTATTATTATGATGAAACATCGCGTTTAACCGAATGGCATCTTCCCCAATGTCATTTTCTGGAATCCTGGTCAGATGTGCGTTCAGGAACCGGTACTGCCAGTATTGGTCAGCCTTTGATTGAACCGCTATTTAATAGTCGTAGCATTATAGAGGTTCTGGCTTTAGTTACCCAGGGAAAATCGGCTAATGGTTATGAATTGGTGCGTGAGACCTGGCGTAAATTTCTTAAAGCCTCTGATTTTGAGCAGGAATGGCGGCGAGTGCTCCATCAGGGATACCTGGAAAAGAGCGAATATCCGGTCATCAATCCAAAAGTAAATTTAACCGGTCTGAAACAACTGGTAACTCAAAATCCTTTTATAAATGACAAGTTAGATGCCGATCATCTGGAGATTCTGTTTCAACCATCCTATTCAGTCTTTGATGGCCGCTATGCCAACAATGGCTGGTTGCAGGAATTACCCGATCCGATAACCAAACTGGCCTGGGATAATGCTGCTGTGATGAGCGAAAATACCGCCCGCCAATTGGGATTAAAGAATGAAGATTTAATTGTCATTGAAAATAGAGGAAAAGAACAACCGTTTCCGGTATGGATTGTTCCCGGTACCGTTGATTTTTCAATCGCTTTAGAATTAGGATTTGGCCGGACTGCTGCCGGAAGAATCGGTAATCAGGTTGGCTTCAATGCCTATACCCTGCGCACCAGTAAATCTCTCAATTTCGATACGGATGCCCGGCTGCGAAAAACCGTCGATACTTATAAACTATCCAATACCCAGGACCATGGATCGATGGAGGGCAGGCCGATCATACGCGAGGCCTCGCTGGATGAATATCGCCAGCACCCCCAGTTTGCCCGGGAAATGGTAGAACACCCACCGCTGATTTCATTGTGGGAAGAGCATTCCTATGCAAAAGGATACCAGTGGGGTATGGTCATTGATCTAAACCGCTGCATCGGTTGTAATGCCTGCACCATTGCCTGTCAGAGCGAAAACAATATCCCGATTGTCGGTAAAGAACAAGTGCACAATGGCCGGGAGATGCACTGGCTGCGTCTGGACCGCTATTTCAGCGGAGAGACAGATAATCCGCAGCTGCTCTATCAACCGATGGCCTGTCAGCACTGTGAAAACGCACCGTGCGAGCAGGTTTGCCCGGTAGCTGCCACTGTTCATGACAGTGAAGGGTTGAATTTAATGGTCTATAACCGCTGCATCGGTACACGTTATTGTTCCAATAACTGTCCTTTTAAAGTTCGTCGTTTTAATTTCTTTAATTACACTAAAGACTATCCGGAAATCATACATATGTTGCAAAACCCGGATGTAACGGTACGTTCCCGCGGCGTAATGGAAAAATGTACATACTGCCTGCAGCGACTCAATGAAAGTAAACATAAAGCGAAAATGGAGGACCGGATATTACAGGATGGTGAAGTACAATCTGCCTGTCAGCAGGCCTGTCCAACACAGGCTATTTATTTTGGAAATATCAACGATCCTTCCAGCCAGGTAAGTAAAATGAAACAATCGGACCGTAATTATGAACTTCTGGCTGAATTGAATATTCAACCACGGACTTCTTATCTGGCGAAGATAAGGAATCCGAATCCGGAGTTGGAAAATAAGGGTAAAGGGTAAAGAAAGGCACTAGGGTACTGAGGCACTAAGGCACTGAGTGTCCCCTCGACTCCGCTCGGGGAACGCCAAACCGGTCGTCGAGCGAAGTCGAGACGATCCCTAATGTCTTAAATTTGGTTTCGAATTTAAAATTTGTGATTTTGAATTTACATATGTAGTGGAGTGTGTGGGCAAAATGATAAAGGGGAAAAGGTAAAGAGGAAAAAAGGTACAAAGGCCTAGGGTACTAAAGTACCACATCAAAAAGATCAAAGAAGTAAGATTAAAGATATAAGAAAAAATAATTAGTGTGCTGGTATTGTGGGCAATCAAGCCGAAACATTAGAATTGCAGCAAGAAGTACTAATTCAGGGGAATCCGTCTTTTGCTGATGTAACCGATAAAGTTAGTACTATCACCGAGGCTAAAACCCCGCGATTGTGGTATGTAGCCATTGCTATATCCAGCAGTCTGATGATCATGATGTTTTTAATGATCGGGTACCTGATCTGGGAGGGTATCGGGATATGGGGGGTAACAATTCCAGTTGGCTGGGGCTGGGCGATTGTAAATTTCGTTTTCTGGGTTGGCATCGGTCATGCCGGCACACTGATCTCGGCCATTCTGTTTTTATTCCGGCAGCGCTGGCGGACATCGATCAATCGTTTTGCCGAAGCCATGACTTTGTTTGCCGTAATCTGTGCACTGATCTTTCCCGGTATTCATGTCGGCCGGATCTGGGTAGCCTACTGGATGGTTCCCGTGCCCAATCAGATGCTGATGTGGCCAAATTTCCGCAGTCCACTGTTGTGGGATATTTTTGCGGTCGGTACCTATTTCACAGTCTCGCTTTTATTCTGGTATACGGGATTAATTCCGGATCTGGCAACCTTGCGTGACCGGGCTAAAAAAAGGTTGCGCAAAATTGTACTAGGAATATTTTCTCTGGGTTGGCACGGTGGGAACAGGCAGTGGCAACATTATGAAATCGCCTATCTGTTACTGGCGGGTTTGTCGACTCCGCTGGTATTATCCGTGCACAGCGTGGTCAGCACCGACTTTGCCACCAGCATTTTACCCGGCTGGCATACTACGATTTTTCCCCCATATTTTGTAGCCGGGGCGATCTTTTCAGGATTTGCCATGGTGTCAATCCTGGCCATCATCGTCCGGAAAATTTATGGACTGGACAATTATATCACGGTGAATCATCTGGAAAAAATGAATAAAATCATGATGGTGACCGGTATGATGGTGGGGTATGCCTACGGTTGTGAATTTTTTATTGCCTGGTACAGCGGAAACCTGTATGAAAGATTCGCTTTCATGAACCGGGCCTTTGGACCCTATGCCTGGGCCTACTGGACCATGATCAGTTGTAATGTCATTATCCCGCAATTGTTCTGGTTTAAAAAAATACGACGTAGTATTCCGCTGATGTTTACCATCGCGATATTTATAAATATCGGTATGTGGTTCGAACGGTTCGTAATTGTAGTTTCAACACTGTCCAGGGATTTTCTGCCTTCCAGTTGGGCTTATTATTCACCGACGATTTTTGATATCGGTACTTTTGTGGGATCCTTCGGCCTGTTTTTTACCCTCTTCCTGATTTTCTTGCGTTTTGTACCGATCATGGCCATCTCGGAAATAAAAGGGGTATTACCCCAGGCTGATCCCCATCATGATCAGAAACACTGAGTGGTAAAAGATGAGTGAACTAAACAATAAACATCAGGTAATTCACGGTTTGTTAGCGGAATTCGAAGATCCAGCCGCTTTATTAACTGCTGCCACCCGGATACGTGAAGCCGGTTATATACAATTTGATTGTCATTCACCGTTCCCAATTCATGGAATGGATGAAGCCATGGGCCTGCGGCGCTCACCGCTGGGGTACATCGTTTTCGCCGTAGCGGCTGTCGCTCTGGCCGCAGGTGTGATACTGGAATGGTGGACCAGTACGGTTGATTATCCGCTGGTGATTTCAGGAAAACCGTTCTTTAGTTACCAGGCATATGGACCCGTTGCTTTTGCGATTATGGTTTTGACTTCCTCCCTTGCAGCACTTTTGGGTATGCTGGCTCTGAACCGCCTGCCCAGGTTTTTTCATCATCATTTTCATTCACAGAATATTGAGCGGGTTATGAATAATGGTTTTTTTGTGTCGGTTGAAAGCGATGATCCGAAATTTGATCTGCAGCAGACAAAAAATTTTCTGAACAGCATCGGTGCTAAAAATATAGAGGTCGTACAATCAGAATGAAAACCAGTTTAAAGGGATTCAGCGTATTATTACTGGCCGTCCTGATGGCCGGATGCTACCGGGGAGAGCCGTCTAAAGATCCCCCGTTGCATCTGAATCCCAACATGGATGATCAGCCCAGGTATGATGCCCAGGAGCCAAGTCACTTTTTTGAGGATGGTTCAGTAATGCGTGAGCAGGTCGCCGGTACGGTTGCGCAGGGGCAGCTACA
Organism: uncultured Calditrichota bacterium; assembly: GCA_964430815.1. GTDB lineage: Bacteria > Calditrichota > Calditrichia > JAJRVZ01 > JAJRVZ01 > CAVZSQ01. The sequence continues at coordinate 10,836 of CAYSHN010000025.1, forward strand.
TGCGAATATAGAATATTATTATGGCCGGACTGCCGACAGCATGCTGGTGAAAAAGATGCCGTTAATGCTCAGTACGGATTTACTGCAGCGGGGACGCGAGTGTTACAATATCTATTGTTCCCCCTGCCACGACCAGACCGGCAGCGGACAGGGTATTGTGATCAAGAAAGGATTTTTACCTCCGCCGACCTTTCACCAGCAGCGCTTGCAGGAGGTGGAGGATGGACATGTGTTTGAGGTGATCAATAAAGGTATCCGTAACATGCCAACCTACCGCCATCAGATCGCAGTGGCTGATCGCTGGGCGATTGTGGCTTATGTGCGGGCGCTGCAGCGCAGCCAGAATGCCCGTTTAATGGATATTCCTGTAGAGATGCAGGATTCAATCAAAAAATGAAAGATATGGAAAATACAGCAGAATATTATTCAAAGAGCAGACCTTTTCTCCGGTCAATCATAATCACGACCGTATTATGTTCGCTATTGACGGTTGGGATTTTCTACCTCTTTCCCACGGAATTTTATCCTTCCTATCTGGTAGCTTATGTTTTCTGGGTTTCAATCATGCTGGGTGCCCTTTTACTGACCCTGCTCCATCATGTCACCAATGCGTTCTGGAGTACTGTTTTGCGGCGCATTATGGAATCACTGGCCATGACCGTTCCGATTCTGGCGTTGCTTTTTATTCCCATCTTATTTGGAATTCAGCAATTGTATTACTGGAGTCATGCCGAGGCGGTGGCCGTAGATAAATTGTTACAGGCCAAATCGAATTATCTCAATGTGTCATTTTTTACCATCCGCTCGATACTATATTTTGTTATCTGGATAGTGCTGGCTTTAATATTATACCGGACTTCCTTAAAACAGGATCAGAATCATACTCCTGCCCGGGACAAGATCTTTCGTACCGTCAGCGCACCGGGGATTATCCTGTTTGCCATCACTATCACCTTTGCTGCCTTCGACTGGCTGATGTCCCTTGATCCACACTGGTATTCGACTATCTTCGGTCTGTATATCTTTGCTGGAAGTTTTTTATCAGCCTTAGCTTTTATTACCCTGGTCGGTTTATTTCTGCGCAGACAAAACTTGCTACGGGATGTAATTACGATAGAACATTATCATGATCTGGCCAAACTGATGTTTTCATTTACCATTTTCTGGGGCTACATGGCTTTTTCGCAGTATTTCCTGATCTGGTATGCCAATCTACCAGAAGAGACCATCTTTTTCCGTCACCGCTGGGAAGGGAGCTGGAAGTATATTTCATTGCTTTTAGTATTCGGACAATTCCTGATTCCGTTTTTGGGCCTGATGACCCGGGCGGCCAAGCGGAATCTGACTTTCCTGACCTGTATTTCTATCTGGATTCTGGTCATGCATTTTTTTGATCTCTTCTGGATCGTTATGCCCAATTTCAAGGTTTACGAATTTTATCTGTCCGCTATCGATCTGATTATTTTCCTGGCTGTAGGGGGAATTTTTATCTCGGTATTTTTGTATATCTATTTTAAAAAGGCGCTGGTACCGCTAAACGATCCGAAATTAAATACTTCGATCAATTTGGTTAGCCATTAATTTTAAAATAGGGTCTTTATAGTATTGAACAATCCTGTCGCAGAAAATCAGGGGTATGAAAAAAAAGGATATCAATGTCCTAAAGGTAATCGGTGCAGCAATAGCCGTACTGGTTGTACTAATCGTGCTGGTGATCGTGCTCAGCGATTTTTTTGATTTCTGACCTTATTTATCATGCCCGGAGCGGGTCAGTGCCATATCCTTATCAAGACTGGACTCGAATAATTTATTTTATTATTTTAATTCCACATATCGTTCAAGTTGTGTTAATGGTGCCCTTCATTGTGGCTGCGGTTTTTTATACCTTGTATGAACGATATAAAATACATGTACGAATCGTCAAATATCTCTGGCCGGTATAGATATATGTTTCGTTGAATGGGATAGTGGTACACATGATGTTATATATATTATAAATATGGTCCGGCTTTAAGTTCCTGTCCAAACGACAGCAGGAATAATCGTAAACAATTTATATTTAGAGTCCGATTTGTAAATGGAATTTGAACATCGCGAAACGCGCAGTCTGCTTGCTATCAATATAGGACTTGCCGCGAATATTCTATTAGCTGCCCTTAAAACCACAATAGGAATTATGGGGCATAGCCCCGCCCTGTTGGCTGATGGTATCAACTCCACATCAGATGTGGCCTACTATGTGGTGGTGCGCATTTTTGTCGGATTAGCCCACAAACCGGCAGACGATGAACATCCCTATGGTCATCAGCAAATGGAAAGTATTGCCGCGCTGGTAGTCGGAGCTTTTGTTCTGACCACGGCCGTCACTATTTTCTGGGATAGCATCAATAAGGTTTATGATCTGTGGTCAGGGGCGGGGGATTTCGGCGGAGCGGCATTTGGCGCACTGGTGGTAGCTATTTTTACGGTAGTTCTTAAAATTGCCCTGACCTATATTACCCGTCAGCTTGGCCGGCAGACGAATAATCCGGCGGTATTCGCCTTAGCTTATGATCATCGTAATGATATTTTTGCTGCCTCGGCTGCCGGGGTGGGTATCTTTTTAGGACGATTAGGTCACCCCTGGGTTGATCCGCTGGCCGGGGCGCTGGTTGCACTGGTAATCTTACGCACCGGTGTTGAGATCTTACGTGAGTCTTCGGCGAATCTGATGGATACTGTACCTGGAAAAGAATTAGAACAAAAAATTGTAAAGTTGCTAAATGGTGTTCCAGCGATACAGCAAATTGAAGAAATCCAAGCCCATCGTTTCGGGCCTTATCTGGTTATCAATATTACAATAGGTATTGATGGCTCACTCAGTGTAGCTCGCGGTGATCAGATTGCCACGCAGGTTGAGCATATATTATCCCGGGAGATCGATCTTTTGCAACGGGTGCATGTCCATTATCATCCGGTACAGATGGTGAAGCAGATAATAAAATAAGAAAATTTAACCTGCCACTTACCTTCGTAATAGGGATACTTGTCATTCCGAGCGAAGCGAGGAATCTTATATTTCTCTCTGCTAGCCGGCGGATCGAGATGACAATTTCTGCTTATCCTCAGTAAAATCTATTCAGTACAGAAGTGCGTATCATTCCAAGCGAAACGAGTATACTGTCATTCCGAGTGAAGCGAGGAATCTTATTTCTTCACCCGCAGCGAATCCCAGTACATATAAATGCAAAGCAGTATATACATGACGAATCCCAGGATCTCGGATCCCGATGATTCCGCCCAGTGTTCTGTGCCGATCCCCTGCATAATAGTCCATTTATCGTTAGAAAAATATCTGCCAATTAAAATTATAAACTGAGCAAGAACACCCATGATAGCACCACCGGCAATAAATCCGGAAGCAATCAAGGTACCACGGTCTCTTCTCTGTATGGACAATGCTTCGTCTTTGGTACTCTTCTCCACAAAATGAGCAATCAAACCACCAGCCAGGAGGGGAGTATTCAAGTGTAGTGGCAGATACATACCCAGGGCAAAGGCCAGGGGCGGTATTTTCAATAATTGCAAGATGATGGCTATGAAAATACCGGCCAGGTAGGCAAACCAGGGCGCCGGTTGATTGGACATCAGTGGTTTAAGCACTGCTGCCATGGCTGAAGCCTGGGGGGCTTCCAGGCCGCCAGGACCAAAACCAGAAGTACGATTCAACATAGGGATTAAGAGGGCGACAGTAATTGATGCAATAAATGTACCTAAGAACTTCCAGCGTTCTTGTGTGCGCGGCGTAGTACCCAACCAGTAACCAACTTTAAGGTCGGTAATAAATCCACCGGCCATGGAAAGCGCTGTACACACCGCTCCGCCAATAATCAATGCTCCAAGCATTCCAAAATCACCCGATAAACCAATACGTATGAGAATCACAGAAGAAATAATCAGAGTCATTAGAGTCATACCGGAGACTGGATTAGAACCTACAATAGCAGTTGCCCGGGCAGCGACTGTAGTGAATAAAAAAGCGAAAATACCAACGATGACCAGACCAACAATTGCCTGTAAAAGATTTTGAGCGACAACCCCGAAATAGAAAAAGATGAAAATAGAAATGAAAACGAGTATCAGTAAAGCAGTAATCCATTTCATTTTGATGTCAAGTTGCGTCCTTTCGACTCGACTGCCATCATGAATCCCTGTTCTGCCAAAAATTTCATTAAACGCCAGTTTAAAAGCTCCGGCGATTATTTTGGATGATTTGAGAATGCCGATAATACCGGCGGCGGCGATGGCACCGATACCCACATGCCGTACATAATCGCTGAAGATTTCATTGGGACCCATTTCGGCGATGGGTTTGACCGATTGCAGAATAGGAGTAGGCAGGTATTGTCCTATGGAGTATACCAGGGGTATCAGCACCCACCAGGCCAAAAATGATCCGGCTGCAATGATCAAGGAATAGCGCAGGCCGATGATATAACCCAGACCGGTCACAGCAGCGCCGATATTGATTTTAAAAAGTAATTTTGCCTTATCCGCCAGCAGCTGGCCCCACTGAACGGCGGTAGTGGCAACTACCTCTTTCCAGAATCCGAAACCGGCAATACAGAAATCGTAGATTCCACCCAGTGCTGCTGCAGAAATCAGGACCTTGGCCTGTTGGCCACCTGCTTCACCGGCGATCAGAACTTCCGTGGTAGCCGTTGCTTCCGGAAAAGGAAATTCCCCGTGCATATCTTTAACGAAATATTTACGGAAGGGGATCATGAAAAGAATGCCCAGACACCCACCCAGGAACGAAGCCAGGAAAACCTGTATAAAAGTAGCATTAAGACCAAGTATGTACAGACCAGGAATGGTGAAAATCGCACCGGCGACAATCACACCGGAGGCGGCACCGATCGATTGAATAATAACATTTTGCTGTAAGGCGTTTTTACGTCTGAACAGAACTGAACCCCCCACAGCTAAAATGGCGATAGGGATGGCAGCCTCAAAAACCTGGCCTATTTTTAAACCCAGATAGGCTGCTGCCATCGAAAACAGAATGGCATAAAAGATTCCCCACAGCAGTGAATAGGGAGTTAATTCGGGAACGAGTGTAGAACTTGGAACAATGGGAAGATATTCCTCACCCGGTCTTAGTTTACGATGAGCATTTTCCGGAAGTTTAGTATCCTGCTGTTGCTGGTGTTCCATCGTACCTCCTCATCAATCAGTTAATTCAGTTGAGAGTATAATTATATTTAGAATTCGGTAATGCATCAATGACAAAATTTGGTCAAAAATTTATACTGAAAAGAGTTGACGTTTCACCCAGTTTTCTAAGCCTTCACTTATGATTAATTCCTGTGCGGCCACCCCCACCGGATCGATGCTATAGGTTTTATCCGCGGTCTGGATTTCAGAATTGCGAAAATCTATGATTGCCTGGATACCGGTACGAATTGTCAGTTTTTTATCTGCAAATTTATTTTTCAGATCTCTGATCAATTCCGGCGCTTCGATCACCAGAAAGCCGTTATTCAGCGCGTTGCGCTTATAGGTTTCGTTAAAAGATCCGGCGATGACCAGCTGTAAACCGCGGTATTTCAAGGCGGTTGCCGCTTGTTCCCGTGAACTTCCGCTGCCGAAATTGAAACCACCAACCAGCAAGTCCCCTTTTTTAACCAGAGTTTTAAATTCCGGATCATAATTTTCCATGACCACTTCTGCCTGCTGCTGAGGGGTGAAATCATCTAGATAGGTATATTTACCAGGATAAATACCATCAGTATTTAAATTGTCCTGATGACAGAACAACAGTTCACCTCGCAGAGTTTCCAGAAAACCTGCTATTATTTTAACTTTCAATTTATCTTTGCTTTTGGTTTTAGTG
>CAYSHN010000026.1:0-16113 GCA_964430815.1 uncultured Calditrichota bacterium
ACTGCGTGATCTATTAAAAGAAAATTGTTTTGAAACCACGCAGGCCACCCTATCACGTGATTTGAATGAAATGGGTATTGTACGCATCCAGACCGAAACCGGTTTCAAATACGTTTTTCATCTTGATGACAGCGAACCTGCTATAAAACAGTTTGTCAGTAAGGAGATTATCCGGGTTATCCAAAATGAATCCTTAATTGTCGTACGTACCCTGCCCGGCCGTGCCCAGGGAGTAGCCCTCTACCTGGATCGGATGAAGAACGAGCACATTATCGGTACGGTTGCCGGTGATGATTCGATCATAATCGTTCCGGACCATCATCAAAACCTTGCCTCCATTGTTGATTCCATAAAAAAAGTAATGCAATAAGTCCTGCCATACTTTTTCAGGAATTTTATTGAGCAAAAAATCTTTATCTATAATTAGGCAGACAGGAGCAGAGTCCTATTTATGCTGATTCCTGAGAGCAGAAAAAATATATGAACTTAATTTATGAAAAGGAAAAGACTTAATGCCTGATGAAACTGCGGAACAAAAAGAATCCTATGAGCTTAACCGCGACTTCGATATAGAAGAAACAGCGGAATGGCTGGAAGCACTGGATGGTGTGATTCAGCATCGTGGTGCCGAACGGGCCCGTTTCATTCTGGATCGCCTGATCCAAAAGAGTTTTCAAAGCGGGATTCGCTTACCTTTTACCGCTAATACACCTTATATCAACACCATTCCCCTGGAGAAACAACCACCTTTTCCCGGTGACCGCAGAATTGAGCGGCGGATTAAAAGCCTTATCCGTTGGAATGCGCTGGCTATGGTAGTACGGGCGAACAAGAAATTTTCCGGCATCGGTGGTCACATTTCAACATATGCTTCGGCGGCTACCCTGTACGAAATAGGTTTCAATCACTTTTTTCGCGGCAAGGGTGAGGGTTTTGATGGCGATCAGATCTATTTTCAGGGTCATGCTTCACCGGGAATTTATGCCCGGGCTTTTCTGGAAGGGCGCTTGTCGGTAACCAAATTGGAAAATTTCCGTCGTGAGCTGGAAAAAGGGGGCGGTCTTTCGTCTTATCCCCATCCCTGGTTAATGCCGGACTTCTGGGAATTTCCAACGGTGTCAATGGGTCTGGCTCCAATTACCGCGATTTACCAGGCTCGTTTTAATCGTTACCTGCAGGATCGCGGTATAAAAAATACGGAAAATCAAAGGGTCTGGGCTTTCTTGGGCGACGGTGAAACCGATGAGCCGGAATCGCTTGGTGCAATCAGCCTGGCGGCCCGCTAACAATTAAATAACCTGATCTTTGTGATCAACTGTAATCTGCAGCGCCTGGATGGACCCGTACGCGGTAACGGCAAGATTGTACAGGAACTGGAAAGAATTTTCCGTGGGGCCGGTTGGAATGTGATCAAAGTTCTATGGGGGGGTGACTGGGATCCGTTGCTGGCTAAGGATCATACCGGCCTGCTGGTACAGCGCATGAATGAATCCGTAGATGGCGAATCACAAAAATATATTGTGGAGTCTGGTGCTTATGTACGCCAGTCCTTCTTCGGTAAATATCCACAGTTGTTGAAACTTGTGGAAAATCTGTCTGACGAACAAGTCTGGAAATTACGCCTGGGGGGCCATGATCCGGAGAAGGTGTACTCTGCTTATAATCTGGCCACGGAAAGTAAAAATGCCCCCACCGTGATCCTGGCCCGGACCATTAAGGGTTACGGTCTGGGTGAAGCCGGCGAAGGAAAAAATGTCACTCATCAGGTAAAAAAACTGAATGAGGAAGAATTGCGTGATTTCCGTGATCGCTTCGATATTCCAATCGCCGATGATAAACTGGAGGAGGCTCCGTTCTACCGACCGCCGGACAAGAGCGAGGAGATGCAGTATCTGCTGGAGATGCGCCGGCGGTTGCAGGGATTCATTCCACACCGCAAATATGTTTCATTGCCGATTACCGTGCCGGGATTAAATGTTTTTGATGAATTTTTAGCTGGCAGCGAACGTGAAGTCTCGACCACCATGGCTTTCGTGCGTATGCTGACTATCCTGATGAAAGACGCGATCATCGGCAAAAAAATAGTTCCGATTGTTCCGGATGAAGCACGTACCTTCGGCATGGAATCAATGTTCCGTCAGTTTGGTATCTATTCCCACCCGGGTCAGTTATATGAACCGGTGGATAAAGATATTTTTCTGTTTTACCGTGAGGTACGTGACGGACAGATACTGGAGGAGGGTATAACCGAAGCAGGTGCCATGGCTTCATTTACTGCAGCCGGAACAGCCTACGCCACGCACGGCATCGATATGATTCCTTTCTTTATCTATTATTCCATGTTTGGTTTTCAACGTGTTGGTGACCTGATCTGGGCGTTTGGTGATCTGCGTGGTCGCGGCTTTTTGGTCGGGGCTACACACGGTCGTACTACCCTGATGGGAGAAGGTTTACAGCATGCCGATGGACACAGTCACATTTTAGCTACCACGATTCCGCATCTGGTTACATATGATCCGGCCTTTGCCTACGAAATCGCCGTTATTTTGCAGGATGGCATCAGGCGCATGTACAAGGACCGTGAAGCGATCTTCTATTATCTCAGTATTGGCAATGAAAACTATTCTCAGGCTGCCATGCCCAAAGGCAGCCGCGATGGCATTCTCAAAGGTCTGTATAAATTTAATACCGGGAAACTGGAAAGCAAAAATGGAATCAAGGCTAATCTGTTTGGCAGCGGAGCTATTTTACGGCAGGCGAGCAAGGCTCAGGAAATTCTGGAGAGTAAGTATAAAATCCACACGGATGTTTGGAGTGCGACCAGTTACAAAGAACTGCGCCGCGAGGCTTTGGCTGCGGAGCGCTGGAATTTACTCCATCCGGAGCAAAATCCGCGCAAACCATATGTAACTGATCTGCTGGAAAAAGAAGAGGGCGTTTTTGTAGCGGTATCCGATAACATGAAACTGGTCTCCGATCAGATTGCCCGTTGGGTGCCGGGGGGACTTTTCAGTTTAGGTACTGACGGTTTTGGTCGCAGTGATACCCGTGAAGCGGTACGGCGTTTTTTTGAAATCGATGCCGAATGTATTGTGATTGCGGCTTTGTACCAATTATCCCGCAAGGGATTGATTAAATCGGCTCAGGTTACCAAGGCAATTAAAGAACTGAGTGTCGATCCGGAGAAAGTGGATCCGCTGCTGGCATAAAGGAAAAGGGATACAAAAATGGACAAAAAAAAGTGGTTAGGTATTTTCGCAACATTACTGGGTATATTGGCTACCGTGATGGGTGTTATACAAATGATCGGCCGGATTCGGCTGGTGGATATTTTGTTTTTATTTTTTGGTGGTTTTGGCTGTGGTGCGGGAATGGTAAAATTAATCTTTGATTTAAAGAAACCTCAATCGCAAAATTTGTAAATAGTAATTAGTAATTTGTAATCCGCCGGCAGGCGGATCCGGCCACTGGCGGATTGGTAATTATCATCATAAGAATTAATTAAATAAATTCCTGCCAGTATTGCAACATTTTCATTTCCCGATCTGGTTAACACTTGATTGGGATCCGCAGACTTAAATTCGCGAATAAAAAACTCAACTTTCAATATATTAGTTTATTGGAATTACGGTTTTAATAAATCAGTTATAGATAATAGGAATATTAAAGCAATGATAATTCCACCGCCCAGGTAGTATTAATCTTAAAGGAAAATTAAAATGAACAAAAAATATGTATTAATTGGACGGAGTCTTATTCTTCTAATTAGTATTTTTATCATCCAAACCAGTTTCAAAGGATCAACTATGACCAAACAACAACCGTTAACCGAAAAGTCGCTCTATGATTTTGTTATGAAAAATATTGATGGCCAGGAAGTCAAAATGGAGCAATATCGTGGTAAAGTATTGCTAATCGTTAATGTCGCCAGCAAGTGCGGTTTTACCCCACAATACGCCGGATTACAGAAATTATATCTGAAATATAGAGATCAGGGTTTTTATGTATTGGGATTTCCGGCTAATAACTTCCTGTCCCAGGAACCCGGTACTGATGAGGAAATAAAGAATTTTTGCAGCACCACCTATGATGTCACTTTTCCCATGTTCGCCAAGATCTCGGTGAAGGGCAAGGACAAGCACCCGCTTTACAGATTTTTAACCGAGGAAGCAACTGATCCGGAATTTGCCGGTGAGATCTCCTGGAATTTTAATAAATTTCTGGCAGATACAAGTGGGAAAATAATCGCCCGCTTTGGTTCTAAAGTAAAACCGGAAGATGAGCAGCTGGTTACTGCTATAGAAATAGCTTTAAAATAAATCTGATCAATACAATAAAATTGGTGCGATGCGATCTCTGGTTACCTGTCGTTCAGAATTGTGTATCTGCCCATTAAAAGAGTCAGAACAGGAGAGATCATTAATACCAACAGGCAGCCGATTACATTATACCACAGAAAAGAGATCCCTGAAAAAATAAAACAGGCAATTACTACAAACTCGGCCAGGATGGCGCTGATAAATACTGCTGAAGCAGCAACTCTTTTTAGATAAAAAGCCGATAAAAAAATTCCTAAAATCGTACCATAGAAAAGTGATCCCAGGATATTCACCGCTTCGATTAAAGAGCCAAGCCTGCTGGCAAAGATGGAGGTAAAAATAGCATAAACACCCCAACCGACAGTAGCTAACCGCGATACCCATATATCATGGTGTGAATTTTCCTTATTTCTGGAAATACGTTTATAAATATCGACAACAGTTGTCGAAGCCAGGGCATTTAATTCGGAGGCAGTGGAAGACATTGAAGCAGCCAGAATACAGGCAATCACCAGACCAATAACTCCTATCGGCAAAACATTTACCACAAAATATAGAAAAATATAATTCGTATCACTGGGATCCAACCGGGGATTATTGGCCTGCAGCAAATCCACAGCTTCCTGTTTAAGATTTTGCATTTTTTGCTGATCGTCTAAGACCCGTTGTTGAACATCCGTCAATATAGCCTGATCATCTTTCCGCATGACCTGTACAAGTTCCTGAACATGTTTTGCCTTTTCACCAGCCAGTTGATTATATTTTGATTCTATTTGCTGGTATTCATCACCCCGATCAGTTTGCCTGATCTGATCTGTTTCCACCGTATTGAAAAACAGGGGAGGCGTATTGAATTGATAAAAAGCGAAAACGACAATCCCGCAAAATAAAATAAAAAATTGCATCGGGACTTTGACCAGACCATTGAACAACAAGCCCAGTTTACTATGCGTTTCAGACTTTCCGGTCAGATAGCGTTGGACCTGCGACTGATCGGTACCAAAATAGGACAGATGTAGAAAACAGCCGCCGATAATTCCTGACCAGATAGTGTAACGGTTATGTAAATCAAAACGAAAATCAAGGATATTCAGCCGGTCCATTTTTCCAGCCAGTCGCGCTGTATCCAGCAGGCCGACCCCCGCTGGCAGAAGGTGCAAAGCAATGAAAAATGTTGCAAACATTCCCAGAAAGACGATCAACAACTGATAGGTATGCGTGGTGTTGACCGAAAGGGTACCGCCATAGGCTGTATATAGAATAACCAGTCCGCCGATAATAATATTGGTCCAGATAATATTCCAGCCCAGTATAGCCGACAGGATAATAGCCGGCGCCAGAATAGTCAGACCGGCAGCCAAACCACGTTGAATTAAAAATAAAAAACTGGTCAGGGCCCGCAACTTGTAGTCAAAACGGTTTTCGATATACTCGTAGGCAGTTAGTATTTTAAGACGGTGATAGACCGGAACGGCAACAATCGACAGGATGATCATGGCAATAGGTAAACCGAAATAGAATTGGATAAAACGCATACCATCGCCGTAGGCCTGACCCGGTCCGGATAAAAAGGTAATAGCACTGGCCTGGGTGGCCATGATCGAGAAGGCAATGGTGAACCATTTTAAATTTCGGCCAGCGACCAGGTAATCCTGAATATTTTTATTACTGCGTCCCCGCCACAAACCGTGTCCGACAATAAACAGCAGAACCGCAACCAGTATAATCCAATCCAGCTGATGCATATTATAAGTATCCGCTGTTAGCTGAAATATTTCATGAACAGATAAAACAGGAAAATTAAAACCAGATGGTTGGCCAGTACCAATATATACCACGCCCGCCAGGTTTTAAAAAGTGGTATTTCCGGATCGTTGCCGCTATTATTTTTTGAGTTCATTTGTCCCGCTCGAAATCAAATTGACAAAAAGTCGGTAAGCACCCGGAACACCGGCCGGTAACTGCCGGAACCAGGCATAACCCGTATAGATATAATGACCTTTACCATAAGTTGTATATAGCAAACCCCCGCGTTGTTGTTTTTCACCCGGATCATTACTACCCAGGATCGGTACAAAATGTTCATCCCATTCATCGGCAAAGTATAAACCGCGTTCCTGAACCCAGTGGTCAAAATCGGTGTTTTCTATTTTATTCGACTGTTTCAGCAGCGGATGGTCTGGTTGCAGGAACACTACCGGTGCATCCTCCACACTGACCCGGGCATCGGAAATTTTTAGCGGATAAGGAGCGATATGTTCCGCCCTTAGGCCAAAACGCGTGTTGTGCAGGGTGATCAGCGTTCCGCCTTGCTTGACATAATCAAATAATTTGCTGTTGATGTTCTGCAGAATACTGCGGGTGTTATAAGCACGAGTACCGGTTATCACTACGTCAAAACCGGATAACTTTCCTTGCTGCAGGTCCTCATCGGAAAGCAATTTTACCTTATAGCCGAGTTGTTGTAAACAATCAGGGATTTCATCTCCGCTGCCCATGATATAACCGATATTTTGCTGACCGGTAATAATCGGAAAACTGGTCAAAGGTACCTCTGCTGCTGGGAAAAAGAGTTGTTTGGGGATATGATTGTATTCAATAGTGCTGGAAGAATATGAACTCATTCGACCTTCATTCCATAATTGCACCTGCATATTTGCTGATGTATCGGCGGATCCCGGTCCCGGCTGAATACTGAATGAAACCTCTTTTTCTTCAAATTTAGCAGAGAAATGATATAAGGTGCTTTCCGGTTCACTGCTCCAGGTCGCCGGAAGATTTAATTTTATATAACCCGCAGCATTGTTTTTCCAACTCTTAAGCAGCACTGAGATTTTTTTAGATGTCCAGTTAGGAAAAAGCAGAACGGAGTGCTCCAGATTGGCAGTTACCGGTGGGGTGATACTTACTTGCTGGTAGAGTTCGCCTTTAACCCGGTCAGCCCAGCGGTAATATATCGGTAAATCGTAGGTAATGGAGACGTTGTTGAATGATAATTTTACACGTACCTGTAAAGGATCGGGTTGAACCGGGAGTCCGGTCAAACCCGGATCGCCGGCTGGATAGATGTCTTCTCCATGGTAACCTTTCAGCCAATAAGGATAAGAAACCGGAGTAGATAGGGGTAATATAAAATTCAGTTTAATAGTATAGGGTTGGTTATATTTCAAACTGATATTGAGGACTGAATCCTGATTTACCATTGGTACTTCTATAGTGTTGAGAGTTACGGGATAGTGGGAACGGTTAATCATGGTACAGGTATAAAAGAGGGTATCGCCAGCAGTAACCGAGTAATCGGTAGAGATTGCTTCCAGCCATAAGCCACTGCAGGACTGTATGATCCGCTTCAATTCTTTAATCTTGACCTGTACATAATAATTATCCTGATATTTTTTCATCAATTCATAGGCATTGACTAAATCTGGTAAGATCTTTTCTGGTTGAGCCGGATTAAACTTTTGTTCCAGACCGGTCAGCAGTTGACCAATTTTTTCCCCCTCGGGCGGCACGCGTTTCCAACTCAGATTTATACCATCAAACAGCTCGTTTTGTGCGGGGACGCCAGCTGTGTGCAGGAAGTAATTCAGAAAACTGCCATGCATCGCTGCTGAGCCAAAACCCTGGCTCTTATGCATACTGCGGGCCATTGCTGCAATCTCCATATAGGATTTACCCAGAAGCGCGTTGTATTCACCCATGTCGATCTTGACGATGGGGTTACCGCTGGAGTCTGCTGTCGTCTGTTCCTGCATCCAGCCATTCCAGACCAGGCGTTTAGCCTGCCAGGTTTGGACGAACGATAACTGCTCGGGAAAGCGCTGGGGATCGGCGGCAGCAAAAAATGCGCTTCGCGCCAGGATGGCTGAAGCTGTATGGTGGCCATGTCCCCCCCGTTCAGGCGTAAAGCGGTTTATAATCACGTCCGGTTTAAAAGATCGAATAATCCAAACCATATCGGCCAGAATTTTCTGCTCGTCCCATTTTAACAGTGATTCTTCAGCCGATTTGGAATAACCAAAATCGACGGCACGGGTAAAAAACTGTTCGGCTCCATCGATTTTCCGGGCAGCCAGTAATTCCTGTGTACGTAAAATGCTAAGTAAATTATCCTTTTCGCTGCCGATAAGATTTTGTCCCCCGCTGCCGCGGGTTACGGCCAGATAACCTGTGCGTAATTTTTTACCTTTGGCCAGATAGGCCAGCAACGCGGTGTTTTCATCATCGGGATGGGCGCCAATATATAGCACGCTGCCCAGCACATTAAGTTTTTGTAACGCCAGTTGTAACTCGGCCCCATTCAGTGGTTCAGCAGGTTGAGCGGGAAGGGCAGCAGGGTAGAACAGATAACTACAGGTAATCAGTATAATAAATTTGATCGTCAGATTAAATCGCATATATTTCTCACTGTTGAGTTATGGTCAGATGAAATATATCATAGTATAACGAAAAATGCCACCCTTAGGGTGCCCAGCACCCTAAGGGTGACACTTGCAAATTAATATCCTACCGTGTATCTTCTACTTAATTCAAAACGGAAATTTTATGGCTGATCTGGTTGATGAAATTATAAATTTTTTTGAAGCACAGAAAAAATTGTACGGTAAAACCCGCCCACTGGAAATGACGGTTGAATACCGGACGCCAAGTTTAGCTACGACGGATGTTGCCAATGATGTCATCGTTCCGAGCAAGGAACAGACGCAGCCTTTACTGGTTTTCCACCGGGAAATCAAAGATTGCCAGCGTTGTCAGCTTGGTACAACCCGCACTCACTTTGTATTTGGTGTAGGGAATCCCAAAGCCGAATTAATGTTTATTGGTGAAGCGCCAGGACGGGATGAAGATATACAGGGTATTCCCTTTGTCGGCCGGGCCGGTCAGCTATTAACACTAATGATCCAGGCTATCGGGCTGAAAAGGGAAGACGTATACATAGCCAATGTGCTGAAATGCCGTCCGCCCAACAATCGTGATCCTTTACCCGCTGAAATCGAGAAATGCGAACCGTACCTGCTAAAACAGATCGAATTGATTGCACCTAAACTGATTGTAACCTTGGGTCGGTTTGCCTGCGCGTCCTTACTCAAAAAAACCGACTCTCTGGGATCACTGCGGGAGAAAATTCATAGTTATAATGATGTACCGCTGATCGTAACCTATCACCCGGCGGCTCTGCTACGCAATCCGTCGTTGAAGAAGCAAACCTGGGAAGACTTGAAAAAGATAAAAATTTTTTTGAATGAGAATTAGAAGATAAATATTTTTTGTGCAGTTAAAAAAAATTTTTACCTTTATTTAAATGAGAATTAAAAAGATTGATCTAATGATTAATTCTCTTGTCTTCAGGATGATTTTTATTTATTCTATATCTGACCTGTAATTAAACAGCTAGTACAAGGAATGATGAGTATGCCGGAATATGCAACCGAAGTAAATAATTTGCGCACACCGCCCCAAGCCATCGATGTCGAACAGGCCGTGCTATGCGCAATGATGCTGGACAAAGAAGCAATCGCCCAGGCTCTGGAAATGATCGATGAAACCTATTTCTACAAAGATGTTCACCGCACCATTTTTATGGCGATTGTAGAGTTGTTTGACCGGCATGAAGCCGTCGACCTGTACACCATTACCGAGTTATTAAAAAAGAAAATGCAGCTGGATGAAGTCGGCGGTGCTTACTATCTGGCCGAATTATCCAACACCGTTCCCTCTTCAGCTAATATTGAATACCATTTGAATATCATCAAAGAGAAAGCGATCAACAGAAAACTTATCTATGTCTGTACCGATATTATCAATGGCTCATATGAGCAAACTAAGGATGCCGAGCAGTTGCTGGATGAAGCCGAACGTGCCATATTTGAAATTTCCGAGAAACGGATCAAGAAGAGTTTTGAATCGGTCAATCCCTTATTGCATGCCACATTTGAACGGATCGAAGAATTGTATCATACCTCCCGGGTTGGGGTGACTGGTGTTGCTTCCAAATTCAAGAAACTGGATGAGTTAACGGCTGGATTTCAGAAAGCAGAATTTATCGTGCTGGCTGGCCGGCCCAGTATGGGCAAAACCGCTTTCGCCCTGAATCTGGCCCGTAATGCCGCGGTGGAGGATAAGATACCGGTGGGCTTGTTCAGTCTGGAAATGTCCGCCGAGGCGCTGGTACTTCGCCTGTTATGTACCGAAGCTATGGTCAATCAAACCCATGTGCGAACCGGACGGTTGAGCGCTGATGAATTAAAACGACTGGCCCAGCATGTGGGCGTACTGGGGGAGGCGCCAATCTACATCGATGATTCTCCTTCGCTGAATATCCTGCAAGTGCGCTCCAAAGCCAGAAGATTAATTGCTGAGAAAAAGGTACAACTGCTGATCATCGATTATCTGCAATTAATGGACGCGTCCCGGGAAGAGAACCGGCAGCAGGAGATCACCCGGATCAGCCGGGCACTTAAATCACTGGCCAAAGAACTGAATATTCCGGTGATTGCCCTGTCACAACTATCCCGGGCGGTGGAGATGCGCGATAAGAGTCATAAACCCCAACTCTCCGACCTGCGTGAATCTGGTGCCATCGAACAGGATGCCGATGTGGTTTTATTTGTCTATCGCCCCGAATATTATAATATCAAAGAATTTGAAGATACTAAAGAACCGACCTATAATCGTTGCGAAATAGTCATCGGTAAACAACGCAATGGCCCGGTCGGGGATGTAAAACTCACCTTTCTGAAAGAATTCGGGAAGTTCTCCGATCCGGCACCGTTCTCCGAAGAAGGGGTATTTTCACCGGAAAGCTTCTAATATTGGAAACAATCAGGGTTTTGCTGAATAAAATAGAACAGGAGTAATTCAGCAAATAGCCAGGCGATTGATCTATGTCGGATGAAAAAGTAATCAAAAAACTGCATAACCAGTATGACGAACTGTTCCAGAGTATTCTTAAACGGGTTTCCGAATACTCTGCCGATAGTAGTCTGGCTCTGCTCCGGCAGGCGTATGAATTCAGTCTGGAGGCACATAAAAACCAGCGCCGCTATTCCGGAGAACCTTATTTCGATCACGTGATTCATGTGGCCGATATTCTGGCTGATTTAAAAATGGATACCGCCACCATCGTGGCCGGATTATTACATGATTCGGTTGAAGACACCGGTATCGTACTCGATGAGATCCTGGAAAAATTCGGTACCGATATTGCGCAACTGGTTGACGGTGTCACTAAAATCAGTGAACTCAAGTTCGAAAGCAGGGAACAACGACAGGCCGAAACCTTCCGCAAAATGCTGCTCTCCATGGCCCGCGATGTCCGGGTTATCATTATTAAATTTGCCGATCGTCTGCACAATATGCGAACCCTTGAACATGTACCACCCCAAAAAAGGGAACGGATTGCCCTGGAAACACGCGAGGTATACGTTCCACTAGCCCACCGCTTTGGAATGGCCCAGATCAAATGGGAGATGGAAGATCTGGTGATGAAGCACCTGGATGAAGAGGCCTATAACCAGATCAATCAGAAGATCAATCAACGCCGGGAAGAGCGGGAAGATTATATCAAAGCCATGACCGAACCGATCATTCGTGAACTGGAAAAAGCAAATATTAAAGCTACGGTCGGCGGCCGGGCCAAACATCTGTACAGTGTATATCATAAGATGATGCGGCGCAATAAACCGTTTGAGGAAATATACGATCTTTTTGCTATCCGCATTATCGTTAACAAGATCGAAGAATGTTATTACACTCTGGGAATCGTGCACAGTCAATTCATGCCTGTCTATGACCGGTTCAAAGATTATATTGCCATGCCCAAGATCAACGGGTATCAGTCGCTGCATACTACAGTGGTAGGGAACCTGGGACGGATGGTAGAGATCCAGATCCGCACCTGGGATATGCATCGTACTGCCGAAATAGGTATCGCTGCCCACTGGCGCTACAAAGAAGGCAAAGTCCATGATGAAGAATTTGAAAAGCACATGACCTGGATCCGCAGTCTGGTAGACCAGCAAATGCAGGAAGAAGATCCGAAATACTTCATGGAAAATCTAAAAATCGATTTATTCCAGGACGAAGTTTTTGTTTTTTCACCCAAGGGGCATGTTTTTCGTTTGCCCAATGGATCTTCAACCCTCGATTTCGCTTTCGCTGTCCATACTGATGTTGGTATGCATTGTATTGGAGCGAAGGTAAACGGCCGGATTGTTCCACTGAAAACAAAATTAAAGAGCGGTGATCAGGTCGAGATAATCACCTCGGCAAATCAGGAGCCGCATCAGGACTGGCTGGCGTTTGTGAAAACAGGCAGAGCCAATCAGAAGATCAGGAAATATTTACGTGAAACTCAGCAAACTCAAATCCTTAAATTCGGTGAAGAAATACTCAACAAATATCTGAAACGTTATGAAATGGAGATCAAGTCAGAAAAGTTTCAGACTCTGCTGCCCAAACTCGGTTTTCAGAATCTGGACAACCTGTTACTGGCACTGGGCAAGGGGGAATACACTACTGATGAAATGACTAAAAAGATCTTTCCGGATCAGGTCCCGGAAAAAAAGAAGGAATCGTTTTTCACTAAATATATTAAAAAAGTACGTTCCGGAAGCGGCATTAATGTTCAGGGCCTGGACAATATGATGATTAAATTTGGCAAATGCTGTCAGCCGGTGCCCGGGGATAAAATTATCGGTTATATTACCACAGGTACAGGGGTTACGGTACACCGCATCGATTGTAATAACATGCTGCTGCTTGGTGAAAATCATGAAAAAAAGATTGAAGTATCCTGGGATGTTGAAAGCGAACAGGATTATCAGGTACATCTGTCGGTGTTGAGTGAAGATCGCCGTGATCTGCTGCGTGATATATCCCAGGCCATTTCCAAGATAGATACCAATATTATAATGGTGGAGTTCAAATTAGAAGATACGCTGGTAAAGGGGAATCTGGTGGTCGAGGTCAAAGATTTGCATCATCTGACTAGAGTGCTACAGAGTATTCGCAAGATCAAAGGGATCATTTCAGTCGAGCGGGTGGAGAGTATTGTGGATACGGAGTAACAAGGCACAAAGGCAAAAAGAAAAGGCACCGAGGCACTATGGCACTTAGTAGAAGTACCTTAGTCCCTTAACAAAGTCCTGAGTTGTCATTCCCGCTTTACAAATACGCATCCTGGTCGTATGTTGGCGGGAATCTAATCATTATTATACACCATCCAACCATGTCATCCCGGCCCCGTTGTAGAAAGGGGCTGGAATAACAGGCTATGGTTATTATGAATATTATGTATAATTAATAAGCACAAAATGATCAACTTAACCTTGAATTTGCATCTTGGTCTATTTAGCTTTATCAATTAACGATTGTTCCTTAAGGGGGAGGGTAACCCAATTGAAATTTGAATATGTGACTCAGCAAGTTCTGGATAAAATGAAGGAAGAATTACATGATTATAAATACAAGAAACGTCCCCTGGTATCAAAAAAAGTCGCCGCAGCACGCGAACATGGCGATTTAAAGGAAAACGCCGAGTATCATGCCGCCCGCGAAGAATTATCAATGCTGGAGACCAAGATTAAACAAATGGAAGATCGTATCGGCCGGGCACGCATCATCAAAGAAGAAGAAATTCCGTCTGATGCCGTTTATATTCTGACCACGGTTGTCTTAAAAGATTTTGAGCGGAAAGAATTAATCGAGTATAAACTCGTCTCGCCGGCGGAGGCGAATATTGCCGAAAACAAAATTTCTGTTGATTCACCGGTAGGCAAAGCGCTGATCGGCAAGAAGAAAGGGGATAAAGTGTCTGTGCAGGTACCGGCCGGTAAACTGAATTATCAGATCGTCGATATCAAGCGATCATGAACAAATGCAACTAATCGCATAAATTTACGTTATTTAATGTAGCCGTATTGGGGGAGGAAAAAAGTACAGATGTCGGAAATGAATGATTATAAGAATCGGAAATTATACCGGTCACAAGTCGATAAAATGCTCGGTGGTATCTGCGGAGGACTGGCTGAATACTTCCATATCGATGCCACTCTGATGCGTTTGATTTGGGTAATTATTTCCCTGTTTGGCGGGATCGGTGTCATCGCCTATATCGCCGGTTTGATTATAATTCCACCGAATCCTGAACAGGTCAGTGCAGAGGCAGAGAATGTTGTGGTCAGAGACAAGTCTCTGTTCTGGGGTTCTATACTGATCATTGTAGGTGGTTTTCTATTATTGAAACAAGTTGGTCTGTTTCCGTCATTTAATTTCTGGCAGATTCCCTGGCAGGCAGTGTGGGGTGCTCTGCTGGTAGGCCTCGGTTTACTGCTGGTATTTAAAAAAGTTAAAGTTGAAGATGTGCTGGATGTGGAAAATAAAAAATTATACCGTTCGCAGTCTCAGCGAATGCTGGGTGGAGTGTGCGGTGGATTGGCTGATTATTTCGGTCGGGATGTATCACTGATCCGTATCCTGTGGGTGGTTGGGACTGTGATATCCTACGGCATGGGTATATTGGCTTATATTATTATGCTGATCGTTTTTCCCGAAGAACCGGAAAAAATGAATGATAAAATTAATCTCCGCTAAACAGGAGGGCAAATGAAAAGACATTATTGGTCGGGAATAATTCTGATCTTCATTGGCCTGCTGATGTTACTGGATGAAATGGATATAATGGCCCTGGAATGGTTTGATATTCTATTCTATAGTTTTATTGTGATCGGGATATCAAAATTTAGTAATGGTTTGAACAGGACCGATAAACAGGGAATATTAGGGGGTACCTTTTTCATTAGTTTTGGTATTATGATGTTGTTGATCAGCAACCGTCTGCTGGTTACTGCCGATGAATTTGTCTTTGCCGTCTTTTTCCTGTCATTGGCCCTGGCCAATCTGGTCTATATTATTTTGAGAGGATATCACTGGTTTAATTTAGCCTGGGCTGTAATATTCAGCGCTGTCGGCGGATTATTCATGCTGAGTTATTATGGATATTATTCACACTGGCATTTGTACGATATTATAGCCACGTACTGGCCGGTTGCTTTCATTCTGATAGGTTTAAACTTAGTGCTGCGTGGAATCAAAAAACGCCAGGCCTTAACCTGAAAAAAGACCGGACATGGCACCTGCATTAAATCGCTATGGCCTGATCGGCCGGTCTTTGAGTCATTCCGTATCCATGCTAATCCATAATCAAGCCTTCCAGTTGTTAAAAATACCAGCATTTTATGAGAATATAGAGATCGAACCGGAAAGTTTCAATGAGACCATTGAGCAGCTAAAATCCTTAGATTTTTCAGGTTTCAATGTTACCATTCCTTATAAGAGTACTATCAAACCACACCTGGATGAAATAGATCCAGTCGCCGAAAAGATCGGTGCTGTCAATACGATCGTCATAAAAAATGGAAAATGGAAAGGGTATAATACCGATATAACCGGATTTAAGGAATCGTTAAAGAAGCCGGGCCAGGAGTTTAAAAATTGCCTGTTAATTGGCAGTGGTGGTGCAGCCAGAGCCGTCCTTTATGTGTTACTTGAAGTTTTTAAACCAGTTAAGGTTCAAATTATCAGCATCTTACCGGAAGAAGCCAAAAATCTCATCAATTACTTTAAAAAATTGTATAACGATACTGAATTACTATTTACTAATGCCCAGGATTATGCTGACGATCTGACAAAGTACGATCTAATCATTAATGCCACACCGGTAGGTATGTATCCTCACACTGATCAGTGTCCCTTGTCAGGTTTAAAGAAGTTAAAAGATGGCTGTGTTGTTTAT
>CAYSHN010000027.1:0-15987 GCA_964430815.1 uncultured Calditrichota bacterium
GTTATCTGATTGAGCAGTAAAGATTTTTTAGTCTTGAAAACCTGCGACCTGAAATCCTGTTGAGCTGGTTGATTAAAGGAATGGATATCTTTTTCGCTGAGATTATAATGAGCCACAATCTCCAGCTGTTTCGAATCATCTCGATACATCTCCAGCCAGGTATAATCGGTACCAATGACATATCTGGTCATTTCGGTCACCAGGCGCACCAGTTTGTCAAAATTGAATTCGGTACTGATAGTGCGGCTCAGGTCATGTAAAGAACCTACTTCTTTCATTTTGCGGTCAAAAACCCGGGCAGTTGGTAGATGCATTAATAGATACAAACAGGAGAAAATCGTATAACTGACCAGCAAGTACCAGGTGATGTTGGCGAAAACAGCTACAGCCAGACTATGGGCTGGAACAGCGAAAGCAAAGGCAAAATCGAACAAATAAAATACGGCCCAGATTAAAAATAATGAAATGAAGAAGTAGTATATTTTTTCTTTGCGCGAAAGATAAGAAATCCAGGCATTGCGGAAAGAAAGAAAGAAAATGCATACCAGTACACCGATAAGTAATGCATTATTATATATTGCTGGTCCCTGGAATTCCAGATTAAATTTAGCTTTGGTGATGACGGTGGCGATAATGGTGGCGATAGACAGCAGGATAAAACTGTTCATGAAAAAAATAGTACGTTGAGTACGTCGATAATAGATCAGGTTTTTCAGAATAATCAGGATAGGTGTCATCAGTAGGATGGCAATCAGGGAAACTATATTGGCATAGATTACACTGCCGAGATTTTCGGGTAATGGTGGAAAAGTAGCCGGAGAAAAACTGTGACTGAACAGAAGTTGACAGATGATTACCAAGATATACAACAGACCGAGCAAATAAACAAAAATCCTAAGATTTTCCTGAATTGTTTTATCCTGAAAATTGTATTCGTTGATCATCAGCCGATAAAATAACAGGCCTACGGTAATCATCATGATTTCAGCCAGGTAATCCAGGGTTGGAATATTAACATCACTCTTAAGTTTGAAAATATCATAGAGCAGCGGTAGTACGATGAGTACGATCAGTAAAGGAACTATAATTTTTAGCGGGTTTACAGATATCTTCATTCCACCATAACCTTGATCGGGAAGTTCAAATTGAAATTAATACCCAATACTTGATGATATTGGTCATAATGCACCACCCTCCTGTTACCTGAATCTGCAACCAGGAGTGTTCCATCGTATCGGTTTATTTCGAGATCGTACGGATTATAGTATCCCATTAATTCTATTTGACGAGTTCCGGAGGCAGAAAGTTGCATAACAGATGAATCAATATTATTAAGATTCACTATCCAGATCAGAGCACTATCGGCTACGCAGGAAATATCGCCAGCTGTTTTCAAACTATCAATGCACTGAAAAGCTTCACTATTGTTAGTCCGGGTATAAATACGGTCCCAGGCCCCTGTATCGTCGATCAGCCAGAAATATTTACGATCCTGGCTTTCTACATATCTTTCCGGCAATATCAATGGTTGGTTCTGCACTGTACTTATTTCTGATATATAATTCCCGTTATGGTCAAACTGGATGATTTTGTTCAATCCTTGATCTACGATATCGATGTGACCGCCTATTCCGGAGATAGAAATCTGAACCGGTTTGTCCAGGATGGAAGGTATAACCTGTACCTGGAATGTAACAGGGTCGATGCGATAGAGATAACCCGTACTGTCAATCACCCAGAAACTGGTAACTTCCGGATCATATATCGCTTTAAAGGGGTGAGTAATTGTAGTAATTTGGATTAGTGATTTCATCGAAGTCATATCGAATCCTTCGATGGTTCCATAGTTGTCGTATAAGATTAACCCTTTCTGAAGGTCTGTGGCGATTGCCAGATCGGTGGGTGGCCAGTTGGTAAAATAATTTGATATGACATGCTCAACATCATAAGTACTGTATACCAGCTGGAAACCCCATTTATCAACAATCCACACATTTCCGGGACCCGGAACTATGGAGACTGTATTGGAAGGTTTACTCTCTATCCCCGCACCGACCACGGTCAGATAATAACTGTAGCGCTTCTGGTAGATCGCATTATCGTCGATATATTGCCGGTATTCAGGAGGCAGATTCGCCTCAATTATCTTGAAGGTACTATCTATCCCTTCCTGGCGGCGATGTATCCTAAAACCGGAATAACCTTCCAGGTTTGGCTGACCCCAACTTAATTCCACCTTCTGTCCACGGGAAGTCACACTTAAATTAAGATTGAGTTGTCCGTTTGGATCAAAAGGATTTTGTTTTTCCCGTTCAGCGCAGGACCATATGCAGCAAGCCAATACACTAATCGTTAAAAGCCGATACCAAATAACAACACTATGGTTTTTATTTTTCATACAAGCGGAAAAATTTTTCTCTTTATCAGGATATTAAACCGCTTCTATCAACTATATACTAATTTATGAATATAAGCCAGTTTTTAAAAGTTAATTCCCATTTGTAATGCGTGGTGGTTAAGATTTCCATACCAACTGACCTATTGCGCCGCGCTGATCAAAATGAATTTAATCAAAGAAAATCTGTCAATAGTTATAACAGAACTGGTTTGACCGGATGGTGATCGTTTATATACTGGTTACAACAGGAAGGAGACTGTGCAGTCGCTTAATGTAGCAAGGAGAGTATGGCCTGCTGCACTTGTTCGATACCCTGCATGCCGTTTACACTGAAAAAATGTCCTTTGGAGAGATAATAATCTTTTATTGGCCTGGTTACTTCATGGTAAACCTGCAATCGATGCGTAATGGTCTGTTCTTGATCATCCTGGCGTTGGATAATGTTGCCACCGCAATGCGGACATAACAGTGTAGCAGGGGGTGGATTGGTGAGCAGGTTGAAATCTGTAGCACAACGTTCACAGACGCGCCGGTTAATAAGACGTTTGATTAGTTCCGAGTCGGGAACTACGATCTCAATACAATAAAAAGCAGGCAATTTTAATTTGATCATCAGTGTATCCAGTTCCTCCGCCTGGACGATGGTGCGGGGAAATCCATCCAAAATAAATCCGTGCTGACAGCCTGGCTGAGAAATACGTTGCCGGATCAATTCCAGAATGAGATCATCCGGGACAAGTTTACCCTGTTTCATCAATTTCCCGGCTTTTTTACCCAGAGGAGTATTAAGTCTCACAGCTTCCCGTAACATATCACCTGTTGAAATTTGTGGTATTTGATACTGCTTGCTGATTAATTTAGCCTGGGTGCCTTTACCGACACCCGGGGCACCAAAAAGAATCAAATACATAAGTTGGTTCTCCCATTAATTATTGTATCGTACTGTTAATTTTAACCGAGGTCCCAATTCTTGAGCCAACCCTGTTATTGTTCTGCGCATACAATTGTCCACAGGCAGCCTGAATTTCCCAACCTTTTCTTAAGCGTACCATGGCAGTGCGTTGATGAGCATTCAAATATTCCCGGAACCAGACGATTTTGTCCTGGGACGGGGGCGAGAATTCCGGATCAGCAGAATTGCAGGGTATCAAATTTATTTTACAGGGAATCCGCGCAGTAAATTTTAATAATTGCTCGGCATCGCGGCGGGTATCATTAATATTATCAATCATGATATACTCAAAGGTCACCCGCCGGCGAGTCCGCTGCACATAGTAATCAATTATTTTTTGCAGTTCAGTTAATGGATGAAGAATAGATACAGGCATGATCTTCTGCCGTTTATCCTGGAAAACAGCGTTTAGTGAGATGGCCAAAGAAAAGGGGGCATTCATATCTGCTAATTGACGTATACCGCCGATAATACCGCTGGTTGAAATGGTGATTTTTTTCCTAGAGAAGGTCAATCCTTCAGGATCTGCCATAATATAACTGGCTTTTAAAACATTTCGCAAATTAAGCAGAGGTTCACCCATACCCATAAATACTATATTAGTGGGCAAACTGCCGGAGGCCTTCTCTTTCATCAACAAAACCTGTTCAACAATTTCTCCACTGGATAGATTGCGCAGAAATCCCATTTTACCGGTAGCGCAAAATTTACAATCTAAGGCACAACCGACTTGAGTAGAGATGCAGAAAGTTATACGTTTACCCTCATAAATAATTACACTTTCAATTTTCATACCATCGGCTAATTCCCATAGGAATTTAACGGTACCATCAAGCGTAGATGCTGTGCTGGTAACTAGTTTCAAAGTACGTAAGCAGACCAGTTGATCCAATTCCTGACGCAAACTTTTAGGGATTGTGGATAAATGAGTAAAATTCGCCAGATTTTCCACATAAATACCGCGAAAAATCTGTTTAGCTCTAAATTTTTCCAAACCCAGCTTACCAATAAAAGTCAGTAGTTCTTCATAAGAATGATTCAACAAGTATATCTTGTTTTGAATATCAGATTGCATAAATTGGTACCACTTTGTATAATTCAATTAAAATTAAAATGTAAAGCTATTCAAAAAAAAGAACAAGGAATTTAACTTGATGAGCAAACAGGTAATCCATGATGATGTAAAGGGTATCCAGGAGCTAACCAGGACTTTCAAACTCATAAAAGCAGAAATTGCAAAAGTTATTGTGGGTCAGGATGAAGTAATCGAACAATTACTGATTTCTCTGTTCGCCCGGGGACATTGTTTACTAATCGGAGTACCAGGTTTAGCTAAAACCCTGCTGATCAAAACGCTGGGTGAAATTCTTGATCTCCATTTTTCGCGCATTCAGTTTACTCCGGATCTCATGCCTTCGGACATTACTGGGACTGAAATTATAGAAGAAGATCAATCGACCGGTAAGAAATCGTTTAAATTTGTCAGGGGTCCTATTTTCGCAAATATTATTCTGGCCGACGAAATCAACCGGACACCACCCAAAACACAGGCAGCATTATTGGAAGCAATGCAGGAATACCGAGTAACCGCGGCCGGAGAGACCTATCCGTTGCAGTTACCGTTTTTTGTGTTGGCCACCCAGAACCCTATCGAGCAGGAGGGTACTTATCCATTACCGGAGGCTCAATTGGACCGCTTTATGTTCAACCTCTGGCTGGATTATCCCTCAGCTGATGAAGAGAAGACTATCGTTCAACAAACAACCGGTGCTATAACCCAGACCGTTACTAAAATCCTTAACCGGGATCAAATCTGTTTCTATCAGGATCTGCTGCGTCAGGTGCCGGTTGCCGATAATGTGGTAGCCTACGCTGTAAAGTTAGTTTCGGCTACGCGGCCAACTAATCCCGCTGGTTTTAGTTATATTAAAGAATGGATCCGCTGGGGCGCCGGTCCACGTGCCTCGCAGTACTTGATTTTAGGTGCAAAAGTACGGGCAGCTTTACTGGGGAAAATTACACCGGATATTGCCGATGTCCAATTAATGGCTTTACCGGTTCTGCGGCATCGTATCGTAGTATCCTATAATGCCGAAGCAGAGAACGTACTTATTGGTGATATCATCAGTCGTATTCTGAATGATATCAAATAAACTGCTTCATTCAGGGAGATAATTATTTTCAATTAATCAGACTTATAAAGACGCATCTAAAATGAAGGCCAGCATTAATAAAAAAATATCTATTTTATTCTTAGTCAGATCGTTTAGCTTTATTTTTTGCTGTTTAAGTGTGCTACAGGCACAAAAACCTTCCACTTACTCCGATAGATTGGAAATCCATAGACTGGAACCGGATGCGAATTTTATAACAGAGTATGGGAAAACAGACCGGACCAGCGGGGTGCTTCGCTATGTTTATCAGGAAAAATATAATACTACTCAGATAACTCCACAGGCTATCTCCCGGGAGTACCTGCTACAGCAGTCAGAAAGATTTGGCATTTCATCCATCGAGCAGGATCTGCAACTTTTGCGGGAGGTCGACAGTCCTGCCGGACAGCATCTGATCTATCAGCAACAGATTCAAGGTATACCTGTCTATAATTCAGGAATTATAATAACAATCGACAACCAGAACACTGTCACCTTTATCAGCAGTACGTTTCGACCACAGTTGAAAGTCAAAGATTCCCATGCTGCCATTCCGGGCTGGCAGGCCATACAATTCGCTGAAAAATACCTCATGGCGGCCAGTAATAATTCAATTTCAGGTGAGCCCAAAGCAGAATTGATGTTTTTTAATCCGACTGCTTCAGCGGGAGTGTTGGTATACCGGGTTCAAATAATTATTCTCGATCCTCGTGGCGACTGGGAATTGCTGGTCGATGCGGATAATGGCACGGTCTGGCAAGCCAGGAATCTATTGCGCTTTCAAACGGGTACTGCTGGACAGGGATTAATATGGGATCCTGACCCGATTTCCCGTGCCGGGGTGTATTATGGCGGATTTTTCGTTGATAATAATGATGCTGATGCTACAGTCCTTAATACCCAGCGTGAATCCGTTATTTTGAATGATTTGAAATATGAAAATGGAAAGTATCATCTTGATGGACCTTACGTCAAACTGGAAGATATTGATAATGAACCCGCTGATATATTTCCAGCCTTGAGTGACTCGAGCGGTTTTAATTTTACACGGCATCAACAGGAATTTGAAGATGTAATGGTTTATTATAATCTTGATCGTGCCGGACGTTACCTGACTTATTTAGGATTTAATATTGACAGTTTACTGGCCTTTCGTGCCGATCCCCACGGTTTAAATGGTCGTGATAATTCCTATTATTCTCCTTTCGAAAACAATTGCGTTTATGGTGAAGGCGGTGTTGATGATGGTGAAGATGCAGATGTGATCTGGCATGAATATGCACATGCAATTATGGCTCAAATTCATTATCCGCAATTGATGAATTATGAAGGTGAAACAGCTGCACTTGAAGAGGGTAGTGCCGATTATTGGGCCGCTTCCAATTCGCGGGCTGTATCTGATTTCGCCTGGGGGCAATTATTTCTCTGGGATGCTGGAATTGTTTCAGCACAGGATTACCCGGGAACTTTCTGGTCGGGTCGTCGGTGTGACCTGGACTGGCATTATCCGGAAAATTATGATTTCGAGGCTGTCACAGGACATAGCAACGGCCAGATCTGGTCATCGGCATTAATGCATATTTGGACCGATCTTGGACGCGAAGTCACTGACCGTCTGTTCATTCAGGCAATATATCTGTGGGGAATTTCCCCTGATTTCCATGATGCTGCTCAGGCTTTCGTCCAGGCCGATCAACTCTTATATGGCGGCCAGCATCTTTCCGATATCGTTTACTGGTTCGAATATCATGGGCTGATCGAAGCCGAGCAAACTTTTCCAGTGATAATCCATGAACCTCTTACTGATAGTGAAGATTTGGATGGACCTTATACTGTGCGTGTGGAAATTATTCCGGCGACAGCATCCTTAGACACGAATAATATGTGGGTAGTTTGGGGTTATAATGGAATATTTTCGGATTCCCTTCTATTGACTTCCACAGCAGAACTAAATGTTTTTGAAGCAGAAATTCCCGGACCACAGCAGCTGGCTTCAATCAATTATTATATTGCAGTTGCAGATTCGGCGGATTACTTCGCAGCCGATCCCGGACGTGCTCCGCTGGAATATTATTCTTTCAATGTCGGCCCTGATACACAAGAGCCTATATTGGTACATACGCCGTTGAAAAACCAATCTTACTGGCGCTGGCCTGCTGCCTTGAATATTTACGCCACCGATAATGTGGGTATCGAAGAGGTGCGGGTTTATTATTCTTTAAATCAGAGCGAGGAACTATATTCAATCCAGCTAGCGCCGGCACAAGTACCTGATTGGTTCAGCGGACATTTCGGTTTGGATACAAACCAGATTGAAATTGGCGATACGGTGCATTATATGATTCAGGTTCGGGATAAATCGATTGCCGGAAATAGCACCTTCGCGCCTGTGAGTGGATACTATAGTTTTGCGGTGACTGGTAGTGGTGGTGAAATCGTATATGATTTCGAAGCGGATGACGGTGGTATGATAGCCGGGGGTGATTGGCAATGGGGCAGGCCTACCAGTGGTCCCCGGGCAGCGCTTGGCGGAGACCGACTTTGGGCAACGAAATTGGATGGAAACTATAGTAATGGTCCCTTGCTTTCCACTCTGGTCTTGCCGGTTATCAATCTGCAGGGTTTTAATGTAGCCGCGCTGCAATTATGGCAGTGGTATGATATCAAATCTGCCGGTGATGGTGGTAATGTTAAAGTATCAACAGACGATGGATTGACTTGGCAGGTGCTTCAGCCGTTGTATGGTTATGATGGTATACTGGATACACTATCCGAAAACCCGCTGCAGACTGAAGAAGTATTTTTTGGCAGCAGTGCTGGATGGATAAAAACATATTTTAATCTGGATTCCTATGTTGATCAAAGTGTGCAGATAAAATTTGAATTCGGTGCTGATGCTGCCGAAACGGGATTCGGCTGGTATATTGATTCAGTCGCGATTGTGGAGAAATCGGCGAAATTATACCCGCCTGGAAATTTGACAGTTTTAGATAATCATGGTTTTATAAAATTAGGTTGGAATTACCTCAACATTCTTAAAACTACAACTGGATCGTCTCTCCTTTTAAAGGAGTCACCAGGTCAGGCAGATAACAATTTACTCTCACCGGCAGAATTAATATTCAAGGTCTATCGGCGGGCGGACAGTTTACATTTCAATCTGATCGGGCAAACCAATCAGTATTCTTTTACCGACTCACTTGCAGATTATGGTCAGTCATATACTTATTACCTGACTTCACAGGTTGGATCTATGGAAAGTGAGCCGTCTGATACTATCCAGGCCATGTTACAGGCGATAATCGGAGTGTGGAACGAGAGCAGAGACGTTCCGCCGCAGGTTTATGCTTTGCGGCAGAATTATCCCAATCCCTTCAATCCAGTTACTACGATCAGATTTCAATTGCCCGTATCCAGCCAAGTGCGGTTAATTGTTTATGATATTATCGGTCGCGTGGTAAAAGTACTGGTAAATGAGAAAAAACCAGCCGGGTTCTACCAGGTTGAGTTTGAGGTCAGTAAACTGTCCAGCGGGATATATTTTTATAAACTTGAGACCTTGGCATATACGGCGACGAAAAAAATGATCATCCTCAGGTAACATGTTTCTGAATACATTAATATTACCGCATATATCATAAATAATATTTAACGCCCATCGGGGTGATGGAAATATTTGTTGATATTTTGATCAGGGTGTTAACCTGATCTGTAATAAATCAGATCACAAATACAACCCTGAAGGGGTTGAATAAAATATTTTATTATATTGGGATTTATTTTCCTGAATGTAGTTTTGAATATTTATATCAATTCGAATAAAAAAAAGGCGTTCTGCAGAACGCCTTTTAACGTTTAATTAAAACTGTCTTATTTTCCCAAATTGAAGTACATACCAACGGTAAGTTCTATGGTATTAAGATCAGAGATGATATTGTATTTACCCTGAATGAAACCCAGACTGCTGCCGAAAGGCAGTTCATAACCGGCTAATAAGCCAATACCAATTTTGGAATCGGATTCACTATCGGTAGTACTTTCCAAGGTAATTGGATTATAAGATGGGAATTCGATGGAAAGCATGTTAAATGATAATCCACCGCCAACATAAAGGCCTTCGGCACTGGCGATATGATAATGGACATCAGCACCGATCTGAATATTGGAGAGTGTAAGATCTTCATTAAGACCAAAGTCACCATAAGTATATTTACTTGACCAGTAACCGACGAACGGGTACAGACCTAAATTATTGGCCAATTCGCCCATATTGATCTTAGCACCAACATGAAAACCCATGTCCCATGGATCTTCCGGCATGACTAATCCAAGCTGTGGTGCAATCGCTTTAAAACCCAGCCCCTGAGCCGAGCTGGTAGTAATAAAACCAAAAGCTAGCACAAGAAGCAGAATTGTGAATAGTTTTTTCATGTGTTCCTCCTGTTAAGGTGTAATTAAGCATTTATTTCTTATATTTTAATTAGATTACAACTAATTTCCAAGTATTTTTTATTCCCGGATAGTATCGAAGTACCTTGGTTCCTTAGTCCCTGAGTAGATGAGTACCTGCAGTTTTTTGGCCTATTTACCTTTTAACCTTTATATTTAAAGTACAAAGTCACAAAGAGAGATAGATACAAAGAAAATCACTCAGGTACTCTTATAAGAATAAAATCCTTGTTTTGCTTAACATTTTTTTGTGGTAATTTTCAAGAGAATAGCACGCAGCTGCAGGGAGGCGCATAATGACTAAAATTAATTTAAAAAAAGCACATTTTGCCACATTGTGCGTACACGGTAGTGGGGGAGTAGATCCAACCACCGGTGCAGTATCCATTCCTATCTATCAAAGTTCCACCTTTGCTTTTCATAATGCCCACGAAGGTGCACAGATCTTTGCAGGGGAGAAAGAGGGGTATGTTTATACCCGCATCGGAAATCCTACTCAGGCTGCTCTGGAAAGAGAAATTGCCTTCCTGGAAAATGGTGAAGCAGGACTGGCCTTTGCTTCAGGTATGGCCGCCATATCAGCAGTGGTTCTTTCCCTGTGTAAACAGGGCAGCAACCTTGTCTCCAGCAATACGCTTTATGGCGGCACCCATCAACTGTTCATGGAAACGTTACCTAAATATGGGATAGAAGTGCGGGAGGTTGACGGCCGTAATATGACCGCCATCGAAAATAGTATCGATAATAAAAGTCGCTGCATTTATATTGAAACGCCAGCTAATCCTACTCTGGCAATTATCGATATCGAAGGATGTGCCAGAATTGCCCACAAGCATAAAATTCCACTGATAGTCGATAATACATTTCCAACCCCTTATTTTCAACGGCCCTTAGAACTGGGAGTTGATATTGTCATACATTCGGCCACAAAATATATCGGCGGACATGGGGATACCGTGGCGGGGCTGGTAATAGGCCGCAAAAAATATATCGATGAACTGCGTGGAACGATTTTACGCGATATTGGTGGAATTATCAGTCCATTGAACGCCTGGTTGCTGGTGCGGGGATTAAAAACTCTGGCTATCCGTATGGAACGGCATCAGGAAAATGCTTTCGAAATAGCCAAATATCTGACTTTTCATCCTAAGATAGAGCGGGTATGGTATCCCGGGCTGACCACACATCCTCAATTTGAACTAGCGAAGAAACAGATGAGTGGTTTTGGTGGCATAGTTTCCTGCGAGGTAAAAGGGGGGCGTAAGGCGGGAGAAAGATTGATGAATAATGTCCAGAGTTTCACACTGGCTGTCAGCCTGGGTGATGTTGATTCATTGATTGAACACCCGGCTTCGATGACCCATTCGACCTACAGTGCGGATGATCTGGAAAAAATCGGTATTTCTGAAGGATTTGTGCGCCTGTCAGTCGGAATTGAAGACAGTCATGATTTGGTTGAAGATCTCTCTCAGGCATTGCGGCGAGTATAAATTACCAGTTGTGATAAATCAAATTGGTCACAATTTGTCAATTATTATAAAGCGACTTCAATGAGAATGGTTTCCCGCTATTAAAGTGCGATAATTTTAATAATTTTCCGGAACTTTTTTTTTAAAGAGGCATGAAACTCCAATTGATCAAAGGTAGTTAATTTCAAGTGGATATGATGATTTGTAACTCATTTCTAGAAGAAGGCAATGCTTGATTTTATAAATATAATACTATAAATTTTTTATCTTTTTAATAAAATACTGTGGTTAATTGTATATACCGTTTTAAACGAGAGAGGTCTACTATGCATAAACACCTGATTATTGATCTACTGATACTACTTCTTGTATTCACAGCATGCTCTAAGAAAAAGTCTGAACAGGAATATTTTCAGACTGCATATGATCAGTACAATAAAGAACAGTATGAGGAATCCATTCAGAATTTTAAAAAGGTTTTAGAGTATTATCCACAGGGGACCAATGCCCCCAAAGCCATTTTTATGATTGGATTTATCCACGCCAATAATACTAAAAATCTTGAGGAAGCTAAAAAGTACTATACTATGTTTATTGAGAAATATCCACAGCATGAACTGGCCAATAGTGCAGATTATGAGCTGAAGCACCTGGGACAGGATGTAAACCTGCTGCCGATGTTTCATGATACGGAAAAAGATACAGTTGATACATTAATCCAGAAGTGATCATAAATGAGATTCGAGTCTGCCATTTTGGTCGGCGGACAGTACTCAAAGTAATTTAACGGTACCGCTCATGATCAAGTTAATAAGTAGTTTTATTACGCTCATTTTCTTCGTTTGGTATGCCTGGGCTCAAAATCCAGCAACAAATGTCAATAATGATATCACCCTGCATACTTTTGTGGAGACTGAAAGAGTTCCGCTCAACCGTGAAGTAGTTTATCATGTGCAGCTGCAGTGGTCGGGAGATTTGAGTTTATATAAAATAAGCGAGATCAGTGAGCCACAGGTAGTCAATCTGATCATGCGTGGCAGCGGTTCTTCTAACCGGGTAAGTATGGACGAAGCAGGAAATCCGGTTTCGATTAAACGGGTTACCTATTATTTCCGTCCACTGGAAATGGGTATGGCTTATGTGGAGGGTGTGACCATCAAATATGAAGATACTGCCACTCAACTTCAGGAAAGTCTTCTATCTGGCAGGCTGGGGATTAAAATAATCGAGCCTCTGCCGGAGCCGGGGCAGAAAGGAAAAGCATTCCTGATCTGGATCGGTCTGGCGAGCCTGGTAGTGATGGTGTCGCTTCTGTATTTTTATTATCGCGCTTATATACGAAAACAGAGTGAAGCAGCCCGGGTAGCCATACAAAAAAATGAAACCATTGAAGAACGCTACCGGCGGATATTGAAAGAAACCATTCATTTCACCTCGGGTAATTTGAAGGACAATTTAATCGATCTTTCCCGCCTGATCACCGCTTATTTTTCCGAACGTTATAATTTTCCCGCTATGAATTTATCTACTGAAAACCTGTTGCAGGTATTACGTGAAAAACTAAGTGATGATAGTTATTCACGCATACAGGATTTCTATCAACGTGCGGATATGATCAAATTTGCCGGGGACCTGCTTACTGAATCTGAATTTCACCGTCTTTTCGATATTGTTGAACTTGTTCTGGAGAATCAAAAAGAATTTTTTGCCGACAAGGAGGAAAAATGAATCCGGATATTAAAGCGATTCATGAGAAAATTATAAAAGAAAGTGAATTCGTTGATAAAATTATCAACGAAATCAGCAAAGTTATTGTTGGTCAAATCTATATGATCGAACGATTGTTGATCGGTTTACTGGCCAACGGCCATATTTTACTGGAAGGTGTTCCTGGTTTGGCAAAAACCTTAACCGTTAAGATTCTTTCCAGTACCATTAAAACCAAATTTCAACGGATTCAGTTTACACCCGATCTGCTTCCGGCGGATTTGGTCGGAACTTTAATCTATAATCAACGGGATGGAAACTTTACTACCAAAAAGGGACCAATTTTCGCCAATTTAATCCTGGCCGATGAAATCAACCGATCGCCGGCTAAGGTTCAGAGTGCGCTGTTGGAAGCGATGCAGGAACGACAGGTGACGATTAGCGAAAACACATTTGTTCTGGAAGATCCTTTTCTGGTTCTGGCCACCCAGAATCCAATCGAGCATGAAGGTACCTATCCGTTGCCGGAGGCTCAGGTTGATCGCTTTATGCTCAAACTAAGTGTCGGATATCCCTCCCCGGAAGAAGAATTGGAAATAATCCGGCGGGTCACAAGAACCGATGAAATTAAAGTAGATGCCATAATTACACCGGCGGATATCGTGAAAGCCCGTCAGGTGGTTAAAGAAGTTTATATTGATGAAAAAATTGAAAAATATATTGTCGATCTTGTTTTTGCTACACGGTATCCGGAAAAATATGGACTGAAAGAATTAAAAGATCTGATAAATTATGGTGCTTCACCACGTGCCTCAATTTATTTAACCCTGGCTGCTAAGGCCCATGCTTTTCTGCGTCGCCGCGGATATGTGACACCGGAAGACGTGCGTTCTATAGGAATGGATGTCATGCGTCACCGTATCATTCTTTCTTATGAAGCGGAGGCCGAGGAATTAACTACCGAAGATGTAATGCGCAAAGTGCTCAACCGTGTGGAAGTTCCATAAAGTATCGATAGAGTATGGATCATCATTTGTTAATAATACTTATGATGGGTAAAGAGTCATTGCGAGTCCCGTCCCCTGCCTGGCGCCTGCCTAGCAGCAAACAGGGCAGACAGGGTCAACCGCTGGAGCAAGGCGAAACAATTTTAGTATAGAAAGATCCAATGATCCCACGTGAAATATTAAAAAAGGTAAAGCGAATCGAGATGATCACCCGGGGACTGGTGAACGAGGTTTTTTCCGGTGAATATCATTCGGTTTTTAAAGGCAGGGGAATGGAATTTTCCGAAGTACGGGAATATCAGTTAGGAGATGATATCCGCACTCTGGATTGGAACGTATCAGCACGGATGGGTCATCCCTATGTCAAAATCTTCGAGGAAGAACGGGAATTAACCGTAATGTTACTGGTAGATGTATCATCCAGCGGTAATTTTGGTACGTTTAGCCAGATGAAAGGGGAAATCGCTGCTGAATTATGTGCCGTGCTGGCCTTTTCAGCAATAAAAAACAATGACAAAGTGGGCTTGATCATTTTTTCAGATAAAATTGAAAAGTTCATTCCTCCACGTAAAGGACGCAGTCATGTGCTGCGGGTGATCCGTGAAATTCTGTATTTCAAACCTGAGGATTTAAAGACCGATTTAAATGTAGCCCTGGAATTTCTGAGCAAAGTAATTAAACGCCGCAGCATCGTCTTCCTGATTTCGGATTTTCTGACCGCCGATTATCACAAAGCCTTGCAGGTGGCTAACAAAAAACATGATATCATTGCTATTGAGATTACTGATCCCCGGGAAGTGGAACTGCCCGATATCGGATTTATCGAACTGGAGGATGCCGAGTCCGGTGAAGCCATCCTGGTCGATTCCAGCAGTCCACAGATCCGTGGAACCTTTTTTGCTAAATCACAGGCTGGTCGGGACGAACGCAGCCACTTCTTTAAATCGATCGGGGTGGATAGTATTAATATCTTTACCCATATTTCATATGTAGAACCGATTATAAAGTTTTTCCGCATGCGTGCCAGGAGATTGGCAATATAATAAAGAGGGACAAAGGGACAGAGGCACAAAGGCACAAAGTAACAAAGAATGGCATTTAGGCACTAGGGCACTGAGGCATGTAGGGGGTCGTTTTCAAAGGCCAAAGGGTAAAGGAAAAAGGTTGTTGCACAAGAAGTCATTCCCGCTGAGCGCACGGCACGCTTGATTGTATGTTGGCGGGAATCTTTGATGAAGGGTAAAAGGCAATGGGTAGTCGTAACATTTAGGTTACGATTGAATACAAAAACATGAGTCACAATACATTATTTAAAGTGAATATGGATTTCAAAAAAATGGGGAAAAAATATTTTAAATTGCACCAGCGATCTGCATTCTCGGTAGTAGTTCTGACCGTTTTCCTGGTTATCCTGGCAGGCTGTTCCAAACAATCCGGGCCTGTTGTACCGGAAGACAAAAAAGTAGAGCTGGCTAATAAATACTATGAGGCTTATTTATATGACGCGGCAATCAGTGAATATCTGGATTATGTAAATACCTATCCCCTGGATCAAAACCGGCAAGCCAATATCTATTATACCATCGCTAATATTTATTTTGAAAAAATCAGGGATTATAATAAAGCATTGGAATTTTTCTATCGGGTCAAATATCTGTATCCGGAAAGCAATCTACAGGGGGATGTAGGTAAACGTATTGTTAATTGCCTGGAAAGGTTACAACGTTCACAGGATGCTCAGCGGACTCTGGAAAAAGAAACAGCTCTGGAACCAGAAAAAGTCGAGGAATATCGGCCTGGTGAAATTGTGGCAAAAATTGTGAAAGTTGTACAGATTCAATTCGAGACAATC
>CAYSHN010000028.1:0-15963 GCA_964430815.1 uncultured Calditrichota bacterium
GAATTATAGGATTGAATATTACCGATTCCACTTTCGATCCAGCCAATCGATAAACCGGCTGCCGGTGGTACGCGCATGGAAAAACTGACAAAACTCTGATGCCTGTCCAGAGACAGAAATCCATAGGATAAGGCGACCATCATTTTTTTGCTGTTGGCGAAGGCCGCCGGATTATAATAGGCAGAATATGCATCAAGCGGTGCAGCCACACCACTGTTGCCCAGTGCGATAGCACGTGCACCAAGACCCATCCTTAAATTAGCACCTGCATAACCACCATTGTCACTGCTGAAACTTTGTTGAATAATTATTAAAATAATCGCTATGACCAAATTTAATTTCAAAATCCACCTCAATTGATTATGACCAGTTTTCCCCAGGTGACTTTACCTTCAACTTTTGCCCGAAAGAAATATACTCCACTGGCAACAGTTCGACCGGAATCGCTGGTGCCATTCCAGCGGGCACTGCGGTCATAGCTTGTACCGCCAGGATCTGTTTCATATTCACGGATACTGGCAACCTTATCCATCGCAAAATCATATATATCAATCTCTACTTCACCAGCCCGAGTAATATCATACTGAAAACGGATATAATCCTGCCGTGATGGTGAAAAAGGACTCGGGTAGGCATATACATTGGAAACCGCAGGATCACGCGTCGATTTGTAGGAACGGTTGATATACCAGTGATTACCGTTATCGATGGTTGAAGCCAGACCATCTCCACTGCCAACCCAGAGTCTGACAGCGGAGAATTCAGTGCTGACCCCGGCTGAATAAAAATTTTGTGTTAATATCTCTTCGCCACTTCGAGCATCAATGATCGGCGGCAAGGTATACCAGTTCTTTCCTGCATCTGCCGAGATAAATAGTCCCTTATCGCTGGCCACATAGACAATCGAATCATTAAAAGCAAAGTTGTAGGCGAAAATTCCTGGTAACATCACTTCCCAGGTTTCCCCACCATTATCGGATTTGCTTACTGCCCGGTACTCAGAGGTGTCGGTCTCAACCGTGCCTGCCCAGATGGTATTTGAATAAGATTGATAATCAAGAGCTACAACAAAGTTCCCGGATATGGGATACCTTTGATTCTGATGAGTAAAACGCTGCCAGGTTTGCCCCTGATCGCTGCTCATACTGATGCCCGCAGCGGTTCCGATCCAGATGTTATCATTTTCAACAAGAACAGAAAAAGCACGATGATTGAGATGCCCGTTAGCATCAAAAGGCAAACCATCGGTGGTCGTGACCTGCCAGGTCTGCCCCATATCATGCGATTTTCTCAAGCCTCCGCCGAACGAGGCGATCCAGATCGTTGAATCCAATATATCTATATCGTAGGTTAAATTTTGCACATTGGTAGTGGTCGGTTTATATTCGGTAATATCCCGCTGGTCTACCGGCTGAGAAACATGTGTCCAACTCTCACCGCCATTACGGGTATAACTTAATCCACCACCGGCTTCTAATTCACTCCCGTCGCTGACAATTGTATCGAAAGCAGTGGCAATCCAAACAGTGGAATCATCCATAAAGGCTAAAGCGGAGACACCCCCTTTGGATTTATAATTATAGGAATTGAAAGTCTGCCAGGAGATTCCCCCATTACCGGTCTTATTCAAGCCAAAACCAGTGGCGACCCAGACCAGAGAATCCCTGACTAAAATATCGACGATTCCATTACCCAGAATGATACCAGTACTTCCGGTGACAAAGGAATCTAATTTGAAATTGTCGGGCCGCAGTACCTGGGCCGGGCTATAATTCCATAAAATCATCAAGATCACAAATATCCCGCACATTTTTTTAATTGAATTCTTCATATTTATCTACGAGTTTTATTGGTTATTTTATTTTCCACTGATTAGAATCTTAATTACTATTATCCACTATCTCGACCGTCCTGATCTGGGCAGTGCTGAAATTACCTGCTTTATCCCGGGCATAGAATGTGAAAGTGTATGTTCCTAAAGCATACGTATTATAAACCAGGAGGGAATAAGAATAAATCCCGTCGCCGGCCTGTTGGTCCCCCTGCTGATGCAGGCTATTAGGAACAAAAGGCAGCCCGTTGTCAACTAATTCAAGGTATTTACCCCCATTGGCCATTGTAGAATCCGGTTTGCGGGAATAAAAATAGACGGAGTCAATATCAGCCAAACCCTGATCATCAACGACCTGCGCCGTTAGAAATCCCAACTTATAAACACCGCTCCCCACGGGTCGCTCCATAACCGCAGGTAGAAGTATGTCGATAATTCGCGGAGGCGTATTAGCTACAAACAATTCACGTGTGAGCACCACTTCATTTTTCTCTAAAAAACTATCCAGCACATAAAACCATAATACATATGAACCCTTCTTATCGACCATAAATGAAGAATCCAATCTGACCGAAAAAACAGAATCACCGGCGACGCTATCCCCATGCAAGTCATAATTTCCGTCGTTGAATAAATTGGATTCAAAAATCCGTGCCTGACCCTGTATCGATTGACTCTGGAAATAAGCCTGTGTGATATCGGCTAGGCCATCGTTATCGGCTACAGTTATATTGATAATCGGCCTGAGTCGTGGCACGGAGAAAGTATCCGGAGCAGTAATCGTATTAATGACCGGAGGATAATTGGGGGCTAATAATATTGAACGATTTTTGATGATACTCTGATTACCTTGTTTATCAATGGCCGTAAATTGAATGGTGTATTCTGTAGTCGATTGTGCAGGAACAATCTGTGAGGTTACATATTGATTACTGTATACACCATCTCCGGCCACTACATCTCCATCCAGGGTATAATAAAAGGCGCCATCATCATAGAGGTTGTCGGTAAAAATCAGGGTTAAAGTATTAGGATCAACAACATCCATGCGCACAGTGTCGACATTGGCAAAACCCTGAGCATCCAGTACTTTTACCTCAACCTTATATACCAGGTCTAGGCGAGTATTCCACTTTTCCGGAAGTACAATTGAGTCTATGACCGGATTAGGAGAGAGAGTGACGGGATTTTTTTCCTGTTCACAGGACGAAAATAAATAAAGCAATCCCAGTAAAAATATGATGTTGATCATGATTAATTTCATTGATGATCCTTATAAAATTCCTTTATTTTGTTCCTTTCAAAGTAGAGGCGATTCATGAATCACCCCTACTTTGTGCCTTTGTGCCTTGTTTACACCTCTGTGCCTTCTATATATTGAAAATATCCAAACCGCAATCCGCGATCACTGGCCACCATTCTGGTAAAACCGGCATAGTCCATCATTTCCAGATAGATTAAGGTGCCGTAGAGAATTATATCTTCACGCCCCTGGTCTATACCCGGTTGCACACGCCGCTGTGCTAACGTCAAGCGGTTTAATGATTGAAATAATTCCGTTAATTCATTTTTATGGAACACATAACCATTAATCCGCTCAGGATCATACACAGACAGGTGTTCCTTAAAAGCCACCAGCGTAGTGATTGTTCCGCCCACTCCAATCAGCACTTGGTCAGTATTAATTCTTTTCAGAAAGGGGACCTGTTCCAAGCGGTCCTGGATTATTTTTCGCAAATTATGTTGATCAATATCATCTAGTTGGTCTTTCAGCTGAAAATGCTCGGCAAGTTCTACTACTCCCAGAGCCAGGCTGACAAACTCAAACCGGGTCGGATCTTTTCCATAAATAATTTCAGTGCTACCGCCACCGACATCCATCACTACCGGAATTTTATCCTGCTCATTTACAGCCTGCCGTGCCCCTAAAAAACTGAAACGTGCTTCCTGCTCTGCACTGATAACCTGCAGTTCCCATCCCAGCTGGCTGCGGATTAAATTTCTAAACTGTTCAATATTGCCAGCGCGGCGTAATGCTTCTGTTCCCAGCAGGTGAATTTCATCCACTTTATATGTTTTTATCTCCTGGGCGTACAGATTCAAAACGGCCATAGTCCTTGCCATCGCTTCAGCTTTAAGTTCACCCGAGTCAAATACACGTTCTCCCAAACGGCTGACGGTATACCGCTGCTGCAGTATATCGATAGTTCCCGATTTACGAGATTGTCCAATTAACAGCAGAACCGAATTTGTTCCCAGATCGATAATGGCTCGTTTCATTTTTTTTACTTTTGGCTTTAAGTTCAAAAATTAAAGCCAGCCATTCCTTTTTTATATGTTTTGATATCAGACTGAAACCATATTTGCTATACTGTTCTACTACTATCAGATCATCCATAGTCAGGAAACCTGAAAGTATTAATTTTCCACCGCTTTTAATAAATTCAGGAAACAGAGCGGCATATTTTAGTAAAACATTTCTATTAATATTGGCTAATACTAAGTCAAATTCCTGAGGAATCAACTGTTCCAGGGTGGCCAGTCCGAGGTGTACTCCTGGAGAAACTTTATTCAGAGCAGTATTTTCCATGGCATTTTTAAGTGCTGTAGCATCATAGTCTATTGCGGTAACTGATTTAGCGCCAAGTTTATCAGCAATTATTGCCAGAATTCCACTACCAGTACCAACATCCAGCACTTGCATACCTGGTTTAAGTTTCTTGACCATAGCCATGATCATCAGCTGTGTACTTTCATGTTGGCCAGTACCAAAAGCCATCTGCGGATTAATCACGATTTTCAAATCTTCTGGTTGCAATGGATATTCTTCCCAAGGTGGTAAAACAACAATTGTATTGGTGATGCGCAACGGCTTAAAATGCTGTTTCCAGTCGTTGGCCCAATCATAATCAGAGACAGCTTTGATCTGCATACATCGCCGGTCAAATGTGGGGATGATCTGTCTGATGAATTCAACCAGACCTTTCTGAATTTCCTCCGACCAATTATATTTGCTGAAATATACTATAACATCCTGCTCTTGCAAATGAACACCTTCGCAGCCCATGGCGAATAGATAAGCAGAGATATCTTCTAGTTTTTGTTGTGGAATATTCAGACGAATTTCGATCCAACTCATTATCGTTCATTATAAATTACGTGCAAGAGTACAGTTCCTACAGCTTGTAGACTTTCGCTGCTGCATTTATCTGGAGTATCGGCGCTAGTATGCCAGTAGCGCTGGGAAGCATCAGGGTAATTAAAATCGATAAGATCGACGCAAGGTATACCTTTATCTATCAACATACGGTGATCATCATTAACATAATCACCCAATTCATTTTCAAATTGATAAATCCCTAAACTAGCAGCTGTGTTCCAAATTTTTTCGACGATATGGGGCAGGTATTCTTGTGAAAATCCCTCAATTGGTATGGAAAGTTGGGCATCGCCTATCATATCCAGCAGGATACCGTACCGCGGTCGGTAACTGTGCATCACGCTGGCAAAATAACGGGATCCCAGAAAATATTCATCCAGGTAACCTTCCCGTCCATAATCCTCACCATCGAACAAAATGATATCCACGCCAATCTCCGGCCTGCTGGCCTGAAAACATCTGGCCAGCTCCAGTAAAACCGCTACACCCGAGGCACCGTCATTGGCACCTGAAATCGGTTTGTCTCGGTTTTCCAGCACAGGATC
The DNA here is from genome assembly GCA_964430815.1 of uncultured Calditrichota bacterium. Taxonomy (GTDB): domain Bacteria; phylum Calditrichota; class Calditrichia; order JAJRVZ01; family JAJRVZ01; genus CAVZSQ01. Next base: position 5,537 of record CAYSHN010000028.1, read on the forward strand.
GCGGTCGGCCTCCGGACGGGAATCCCAATGTGCTGCCAGAAATATACGTTGATTACTCTTAACGTTAAAAGCCGCCAGCAGATTGGTCATGATAATGTATTTGTTTTTAAGTTGATCATGGTATTGAAAGGTTTGTCTGACAACTTTTTCGGCCGATTGTTGTAATTCTTTTTCCAGGAACAGCAGACAGTTTATTGAAGCCTCACTGCCGGGCACCCGTGAACCAAAATCGCATTGTGTCTGCAGATCAATAAAAGCACGCTGACCGTCAAAATCAGGAATATTTTTACCACAAAATCCAAAATTTGTGCCCAAAATAAACATCAACAGGAACACGCCAAAACCTGGTGCAGCAATTTTTTCCATTCGCTTTAAAACCATAAATATTCCTGCGATTATGTGCGGTTTAAACATGACAAGATTATGTTATATTAATATTCTGTTCCTTATAAAACTAGTCACGAATGGCAATATTTACCGATATTCCAAACTCATTCCAACTATATTTTCCGCTAATTTTATTCGCGGTGATCCCGGTTTCATAGAACATACTACCGGATACGCGGGTATTAAAGCGATAAGTCGCCGATGGCCGCAATTTCCAACTACTATTGTTCTGGGTCTCCTGAAAATTAGTCTGGCTGATTTGCTTTTGAAAAGTCTTATTCGAGGATTTATCAAAAGCCAGGGTGAAATTAATTTCGTTCTTAAAAGATTTACCTTTAAAAGGCCAGATTGGAATTGGAATTTTAAAGCCGCCTTTGGTAGCATAGGAAGCTGAGATGGTAAACGAACCGATTTCCGTGCGTGCAGAACCACCTGCCGCCTGAAAACTATAGCTGGTACTATTATTAAGACGGACTGATGAAGTTAAACCAAATTTCCAGTTAATCTGTAGACCCACAAAGGGTTGATAATTATGAGTAAAAGTTTCAGTGGCTGGCACCAGTTCGTTGCCGGCCAGTCTTTTAGTGGTGGCATACTTTCCGCTGCGAGCATGTTCCAAAGTTACGGTTTTGGCAAAAGCTGGAAAGAATAAAAATTTTTCCAGACCGCCGATTTTAACACTCCAATCCGGAATAAAACTGAGTACATCCTTCAACACACCTTTAAAATTTTTTCCGGGATCCTTACCCCAGGCCAGGTAAGTGATCGATTCATTACCAGACCTGGTTGTATTATTCCTTGAGTTAGAATTAGCCCAATCATGACTGAAAGTTGTGGTTACATTCTTGGCGATATCGAAGGATATCGACGAATGTAGTGCTTTATTATCTGTCACACTTGGTCCGATAAAATGGCCAGCGTTTAAGGCCGTATCCTGGGCTACTCCCGGATTTCTGGTTAAACCGAACTGATAGTCCCAGGAAGGTATGCCCATAATAAATAAATTGGTTGTATTTTCATCCCAGCTATAACTGGTTTGTACTTTTTTCCAGGCATTAAAAAAGGTATAGATCCAGCGCAGTGGATTAAGCACCTGGGGATCAATTTTTGGTTTTTTAGTCTTCGCTTCAGTTTTTTTATCCGCATCTTCTTTCTCTTTTTCCTTTTGTTGGCTTTCCTCTTCTGTACCTGGCTTGGCTTGTTCCTTGGTGGAAGCAGGTCGGCGGGATCGCGGTGCACCTTCCTCTGTATTCTTTTTGGGTGTATAAATAAGATTGGTTACCTGACTGGGATTAAATGAAAAATCAATCCGGCGTGATATGCGGTTGCTGCTTTGTTTTTGATTTGTAGTCAGATTAACCAAATAATACTGAAAATTCGCCCCATAGGAAAATCCTACATCCAGCCAATTTGCCAGCGTCGGTTTATAATCCGCCTTGAATCCCTGAGCTATATCGACTTCCTTACCAAAATCTAATTTAGTGATAATCGACTCTAATAACTTTTTACCGGTTAAACCCACGTAATCGCCATTCGCCTTGTGAATACGATTATATCCCAGATTGATACTGGGCAGTAAGCGGTAACTCAAATTAACACCGCGGGTGGATACAGTAGTTGTTCTATAGGTAATCTTCGATTCACTACGCAGTTGTTCTTTTGCCTTAAGATCTGAGATATTCAGGTTCATACTCAGTGAGGTAGGGGTGTAATAGATTTTCTGATCGGATAGATATTTTAACATTGGTACTGTTGACAACGATTTGAAAGGAGCAATAAAATTATTCTTACCGAAAGGTACGTTATAAGATAGTGAGTGGTTCCATTGCTTTGATTCACCGATCGCTGTCTTATAATTCCGGTTGTTTTTATAAGAGTAATCCACATCAATGGCCAGCTGATCGATCGTATAACGCAACATCCACAATCCCGAAGGTGCTCTTTTTTTGATCGTCGTACCGATCCCATAAACTTCAGAATAGGAGATCTGACTTTCCAGATAGGGATCGAGTGTCCTGAGACCAAAAAGTGACATCAATTTTTTATCAAGGCTATTATTATTATACTTGGTAAGCACATCTGTTTGAGGAAAATATTTAGGGATATTCCGGCTAAACGCAGCCCGTGCATCAACCGGTATAGAAAAATTCCAACTCTCCGGAAGGAGACGATCAAAATTAAAAACACCTGAATAATTCTGAGACTCAATTGTATTGCCCGATCCGAATTGTGTTTTGATATCATGAAAGTCGGCATCCACGCTTTCCCAGTTGCCATTGAAGCTAAATATATCAGCAACTTTCAGACTGGCACTTAACCGTAAGGCTGTCCCCGACTCCTGCCGTACATCGGTCACCCGCATTTCATCAAACCATACTTCACCATTGTAGACACGGATCTGATCACGGTTTTTGACACCGATCCGGAAATAACGAATCGTAGTAAGTTTTGGATCCCCAACCACCTTATAATAACCGGCAGGCTTATCTGCTAAATATTTTATCCAGATATTTTTTCTAATGGGATCCAGGAACTTGGTATGTGATAATTCATCTAGATCAATATCAAAGTTATTTAAGCTCGTCCAGCCAGCATAGATATCCTGACCATATTCATAATAATTATTTACATCCGCTCCGAAACGGACAAAGACACGAATCCGGCTGCTATCCTCAATTGGATTAGAAGGTAAATTCTGATCACCATGGACGAACATCCGTATCCGGCGGTAGTTGACCAGGGACATAATATCACCATACAATGTTTTGTATGCCAGTACCGACGCTTCTGGTTGCAGGTCGTCGATACGTAAAACCATCGATTGCTCTTTGGACATGGCTTTGGTAATACGATCCCGTACACCACTTACTCCCGGCGGCGAGGTATAAGGTTCCGGTCCACCCGGGATATAGGTAGCATTTTCTTCGGTGTTATAGACGGTAATCGAAAATAATGAATCATTTTTAACGAACTTGGCAGTATCCTGGACCGCAATGCCCTCTTCCTCCCATTCATTACCGATGAAATCAAAGGTGGCGATTTTGAGTATTTTTCTTTCAGTAGTAAGATTACTGAACCATACACGTACATAATAAATAGATTGGAAAGTCGTATCGGGTTCGCCGATTTTTCGCAGGTATTCCTTCAAAGGGATCCGGTACTGTCGCCAGCCTTCTGACGTGGATCCGGTCAACCATTGCTTGGAAGCTTCATCTTTGGGATCAAGGGTAAAACTGTATTCGAAATATTCATTGATTAAATCGACCTTACCGTTTCCATCAAGATCCTCGGTATCCGGATAGTTGGACTGTTGGACCTCAGAATTACCTTCAGTACCGTTGATGCCATCATAATTAGCTGATTCTCGATCGATCATATGCCAGTCATCCAGAGGATCATCACCCGGTTGCCCGGCTGGTATTCCATCTATTCCGGTATCCTCATCACCTTCATCTTTATCCAGCACCCCATTAGTGTTTACATCTTCGGTGTTCAACCAACGCCAACCGGGGGAACCATAGACAGCTTTACCGTCGCGCACGGTTTTCATCCACCAGTCTTCAGATATCTGTCCAATATCAATATTAATGCGTACATACTCCGGATTAGTTGCGGTGGTATCTTCTTTTATCCACATTTCGATGAATTTGGTACGTTGTTGATTGGCAAAACTGGCAGTGGAACGCATGATCCCAGCCCAACTACTGTAGGGATCCTGTTCAGCATTGCGCCAGACCTCCAGACCCAGCACATCGGTATACTGACCGGTTTCAGCATTCACATCCCGGTTGGGCCAGATATCTGTAATCTTGACCTGGCTAAACGGATTATACCAGACCAGCCGGCCGCGCTGCTGGTCGGCTATGGTATCCTGTACTTCGGCTTGATTGATAACCTTTGGCGGGCTGGCTTGCGTCCAGTTCATGAAGCGTATACCCAGAGTGGTGCTGCGTTTGGTACCTTCAAAATCGTCGAGATAAGCCACTCCGTTTTCATCACCGGTCGAAGGATTATTCAGGGTATTCGGATCAGGCAGGATCTGGGCAAATTCTGCTTCCAGATCAAGGGTGGAAGGATCGGTAGTTTCAATCATCGGCAAGGCATCAACCAGCTTGGTAAGAAATTTGAGCTTGAATTTAAGGGCGGTATTTATATCCCAGACAAAATTGCTGAACGGTTCCTGTCCAATTCTAACCCTTTGTTCCAGTGTCGACCGATTCATATATAAAGCAGTTAGAGCGACAAAAGAATCGTCAAGGAAACGAAACTCTCCCCGTCCGCCAAAAATGGTTTTTTTATCCAACTGAAAGATGGTCGCTTTTTCATACTTGATTTCCAGATTTGAACTGGAGCGTTTGGCCCGGGCCGAGACCAGAGTCAATTGCCCGGTAAAATAGTCAATCAGATAATCTTCATTCCGGTTCAACTTAGCGCCATTAAGCAATACCTCTTCACTCCCCTCTAAAACATTAAATCCTAACTCAAAAACTGACTTGATGCTTTTTGAACTTACCACTATTTCAAATTTGGTCAGTCCCATCTGTTGATTTCTATCATTGGTATTATAAATCCGCACCCGGTTGGTATCGGCCAGACCTTCATGTCCTGATTGGTTAGGATCGTTAGCAAACCGGCTAGCCGGCAATGGATCGAAAGGTTGTATACAGGGAAAAATCAGAACACCAAGATCAAGATCGATCAAACCTGGATTTCTGTCTACTTTTTTATCCCCTCCATCTACAACAGTTTTATTTTCATCGACACGGTCCAGGCCCATCAGATTAAGAAAAGACTTATTCGGTGCAACCTGTTGCATCGTTTCATGTTCACCACCCAGATTATATTCGATACTTAGATCAAAACCCTGTTCTTCGATACTTGAACCACCCAGCGAATAAACATTACGCATCATCAGCGGCCAGACATCGGTATAGTTCGGTTGCAATGTTTGCGGTTTAATCATACGCATTATCAGAGGAAGGGTGGTATCGGCGACAAAATCCGAGAATAAAGTTCCTACGTGATCAGTATCAGTTCTATAAGCGATGGCCAGAATTTTTTTATCCTCTACTTCCTGGGTTAACCAGAAAAAACCACGGGCATCATTATAATCATAGTCCTTGCCACGCTCCAACCGTATGAATTTCCCACCTTCTACCTCTCCGGGAACTGTTGTAACCGTATCGGGATCAAATTTAAGAGAATATTTGGCAGCACCAGGATCAAGTACAGCAATACCCTTGCGGCCATTGGTATTGGAGTATTCTGTCTGTTTATAGACATCAAATTCCCTGATTAATTTTGATTCATCATAATACCACTGCTGCAGATCAGGCGCAAAACCTTCTTCATAATGATCTTTATAATATGTATCGATGAAAAAATACCGGTTGCGTATAAAATCATAGTCATGCACGGTGACCTTGTTTTCACTGCTGCTGCCCGAAATGGATAATTTCTGCTGTTCCCCTTTTTCCAGTGAGGCTATACTGGTCAAATAAAAATTTCCCAGTTGCATTTCCGATTTAATGCCAAACAGACCTTTATTGGAACCGCCGAAAATAACATACTTCGTAGATGGTAAAGATAAACCTATATTACCGGCTTCAATACTGCGGATAATCTCATCTTCGTCACCGTCATAACGCAGTTTGAGGGTATTCTCGAAGTCGAAGGTGGCCTCACTGTTCTGTTCGACCGAGACTGTTACTTTTTCACCTATCTTCCCTTCAATGGTGAATTGTTGAGTTTGGTTAAAGCGCGGGCTGAAACTTCCCGTCTGCTGCAATCTGCTGATAGCCACCCCCGATCGTTTCTCCGATCGTCCGGATAGATCAAAAGAAATATTACCGGTCACCCGCAAACGCACCCGGTCACTACCAAAAATACGGGTAAAGGTCGCGTTTTTGATCCGCACAGGGATCTCCAGTTCCAGAGCGCCCCCCTCCGTTTCTTCCTCCTCTACTACTTTTTTTATCACCGCTTGTTTCCATTGTTCCCGCTGATCAAATTTCAGCCGCATATTGATATATGTTTCTAAATCCACCACCAGAGGCAAAACTAATTCTGTTTGATCTACAGATTCAGTGATGCTGATAAAGGTACCACTGGAATCCAGGACGGCAATACGCTTAAAATAAGGGGGTTTGGCTTTGAACAGGGTTGAATCAAATCCATAACCGCTGAGTCCCAAATACTCAGGAGTAAACAGTTGTACAATTCTCCCCGGCGGACTTAATTGCAGACCGATTTCCGCAGTTAAAACAACCGGATAGCAAAGTACCATCATTATCGCAATACGGGAGAGTCGGAGGAGCCTAGTCTCCCACCAGCTAAATCTACTCACAGAACTGTGCTAGTTATTCTTCTCTATATAATTGACTCAGTAGCAGGTTCTCGTTAGGCTTTCCTCCAATTAAAGGTTGGAAATATAATCTTTAAATATACTTAACCACTATTATTAATTCAAGCCATTTATGGTCTTGAATCTCTCTTAATGGTTATCCCGGCCGGTTAATTTATTATCGTCTGTTTATTAATCTGATAAACCCGTAATCTTTAAAAAAGTTCGGCCTTTCATAATAAAATTTTCTTTCGGGCATAAATGGACCCCTGAATTCCATAATAAATAAGCGTATGAATACATGCTGTGTCGGTCAGCACCATCCGACTTATGATTAGAACTTCATATTAATTTTATGTATATTAAATACATTAAGTTATAACATGCTTATGAAGATATTATCCCGCTATATTATTCGCGAACATATTCCCCCGTTCATTTTTTCTCTGGCCATTTTAATGTTCATATTTCTAATGCAATTCATGCTGAAATATATCACTAAGATTTTTGGCAAAGGGCTCTCTTATTTCACTATCATAGAACTGGTTTTTTATAACCTGGCCTGGATGTTCGCTCTGGCTGTACCGATGGCCGTGCTCATCTCAACCCTAATGTCGTTTGGACGGTTATCTGGTGACAATGAGATCACCATATTAAAATCAAGTGGAATCAGTATCTATCGCATCATCAGACCGGCATTGTTTTTTGCCGGAGTTATTACTATTGTTATGATACTATTTAACGATAAGGTTTTACCAAACTACAATCATCGTGCCCGGGTTATGTTTACAAATATCGGCCAAAAAAAGGCAACTCTGAAATTGGAAGCCGGTATATTTTTTTCGCTCGATCGTTATTCATTCTACGTCGAAAAAATGGATAAAACCCTTGGTGAGGAACTCGACGACCGAACCAATCTTCTGGGACCTGAATATGAAGTGGAGACCAGACCCGATAAATTATTGAATATCTCTATTTTCGATCATAGTAATAATACTAAGACGGTTACGATCACTGCCGCCGAGGGATATATGGTATATTCCCAAACCCGCAAAAGTCTGGTTTTTACTCTGTTTGACGGTGAATATCATGAATTGAATAACCTCAATCCCGAAGAATACCGTTTTTCACACTTTTCCCGCAATATTTTTTATATCCCCGCTCCGGAATTTGCCTTTGAGAATAAAGAGGATAATTACCGTGGTGACCGCGAGATGAATGTTGCCATGATGCGAGCGAAAGTAACTGAAAGTCAAAAGGTAGTACTCCAGGAGCAAAAGCAAATCGTACAGGATTTCAAGAAATATTGGCAACCTATTGCTGCTAATATGGATGCCTTAAAATCTGCAGGCAAGCAGATGACACCGGATCTTCAGCAAGCTGAAGAAAATGATGAAGAGAATCAATCGCTTATCGACCAGGTGAATAATACTATTTTCACTCGTGCCGCCGAACGTGCTCATCGTAAAATCAATCGACTTTATCAAAGTTTGCGTTCTGCCCAGAGTAAAATTGCCAGCCATCGCGAAATAATTAATCGTTACATGGTCGAAATCCATAAGAAATTTTCTATTCCATTTGCCAGTATTGTTTTCATTTTGATAGGTGCTCCGCTCGGTATCGCAGCCCGCCGTGGTAGTCTGGGTATCGGGGCCACCTTGAGTATAACTTTCTTTCTAATCTATTGGGCCTGTTTAATACTGGGAGAAGACCTGGCCGACCGGGAGTTGCTTACCCCTTTCTGGGCCATGTGGTTTCCGAATGTCCTGATCGGTATAGCCGGAATGTATATGACCTGGCGGACTGTTAAAGAAACGACCATCATCCAGTGGGAAAATATTACCGATAAGATCAAAGTGTGGCTCAAACGTCTAGGGTTTTTCAGATAATTTATAAGAGGTAAAATCCATTCAATCCGATAATGACTAATGACAATTCTTGATAGATATTTAGTTAAGAAATTTATTTTTAATCTACTCTTCGGCATTTTTGCCTTTGTGATCATCTTCCTGGTAATTGATTTAATCGAAAATATAGATAAATTCATCGATCTCAAGGTTAAATTTGCCACGATTCTCATCTATTATCTTTACTATATCCCCTATATTATCAGCCTTACTTTACCGATGGCCATGCTATTGGCCTGCCTGTTTGCTCTGGGCAGCATGTCCCAACACAACGAAATTATCGCTCAGAAAAGTGCAGGCATCAGTCTGTATCGTATTACCATGCCTTTACTTGTTCTGGCCTTGCTGATCAGTGTGTTATCGGGACTTTTCAATGAACTGGTCGTACCGGCTACTAACCAGGCCCGTCTCGATATTTACCGTTATGATATAAAAAATAATCCCCGCAGTATCGGTACCAAGCGTAGCAATATTGATATTCAGGACCTTAAAAACCGCAAAGTATCGATTGCCTTTTTCAACGGAAGTACGAAAGAAGCCCTGACCGTCAGTTTACAGTATTTTAATGGTCCCCTGCTGGTCCGGCGCCTGGATGCCAAAAAAATGATCTGGCAGGATTCCAGCTGGGTATTGCAGGAAGTGGTGGAACGTACGATTACAGATACACTCGAGAATCTGAGCTCTTATCCACAATTGGTAATGAAGGATCTGCATTTTAAACCTGAAAGTTTGTTGGAAGTTCAGAAAAATCCTGAAGAGATGAGTTATAGTGAATTAAAAATATTCATAGCCGAGATGGATCGTATCGGTGCTGAAATCAGAAAATGGGTGGTTGAACTTTATCTGAAGATATCCTATCCCTTTTCCAATTTTATTATTATACTTTTTGGTGCACCCATTGCTGCCCAGAAAAGGAGAAGTGGTACAGCTGTCGGTATTGGTATCAGTTTGATGGTATGTTTTATCTATTTCATGTTTATGCGCACCGGTCAGGTATTAGGACATCAGGGTACCATCGTACCATGGCTGGCAGCATGGATCGGTAATATTGTTTTTGGTCTGGCTGGAATTTTCATCATGATCAAAGTCCGTAAATAAAAAGGCACCAGGTGAAAAGTACCTGAGTACCTTAGTATCTGAGTACCTTAGTACCTGAGTACCTAAGCAAAGACGAAGGGTCGGTCTTGTTTACCCTGAGCGCAGTCGAAGGGAGCGGCCTGTCACGAGCCATGTTGAGGGAAATTGAGATGGTCCTTAAGGTGTTATCCCGGGCAAGACACTGGATCTGAATCACCTTCGAGGTTTGAAAAGCCTTGAAGATAGCGAGTCATATAACCCATCCCTACCTCTCCCTGCCGACCATCTTCGGCGACAGGGAGGGTCATCGTGCTAAGTATCCCCTATGTGAGGAAGGCGCCGAAAAGCGAACAACGAAGATATCTCGATAGTTTTATTACATACAATACAAAAGCCTGTCTGGTACATCTCAGACAGGCTTTTTAATTTTAAATTAACATTACTTCATCAACATGGTTTTGATTACCCTGGTAAATTGCTTGCCGCTTGAAATACCTCTGGCGGTAAAACGGAAGATATACATACCACTGGCTACATTCGAGCCATTATGATTCCTGCCGTTCCACTGCAGTTTGTAATAACCGACCGGTTGTTTGATAGAACCAAAAGTAAACACTTCCTGGCCCAGGATATTATAAACGCGCTATTCACAATCCCGTACTTCAAGTAGTTAACATTGTAGCGTAGTCGAGATATTAAAAGGATTAGGATAA
>CAYSHN010000029.1:0-15849 GCA_964430815.1 uncultured Calditrichota bacterium
TTTTCAATATCTATCATTGTTATTTTAAATATTGCACAATTTTTTTTGCGATGTTCATAAACGCTCTGGCTTGGGGATGGTCCGGATTTTTCTGAACCACTGGCTTACCCTCATCCCCACCGATCCTGATATCTATATCCAATGGAATTTCGCCCAATAGATCTACCTGTAACCGTTCACATTCACGTCTTGCACCGCCGGCCGAAAAGATTTCCGTTCTGCCATTACAATGCGGGCATAAAAAATAACTCATATTCTCTACGATGCCGATTATGGGCACATTTACTTTGCGGAACATCTGTACTCCTTTTGCAGCATCGAGTAAAGCTACATCCTGAGGTGTAGTGACAATAACCGCACCATCCAGTGCCACAGATTGCGATAAAGTTAATTGAGCATCTCCGGTACCCGGTGGCATATCGAATAACATGACATCCAAATCACCCCAGGAAACGTCACGCATCAACTGCTGCAGAGCCCGCATTACTAAAGGTCCACGCCAGATTACCGGACTGTCGTCACTCAATAAAAAACCAAGAGACATTAATTGTACCTCGTATTTCCGGATAGGCAGTAATTTTTGTCCATCAAATTGTGGTTTGTCTTTTATCCCGAACATCAATGGAATGCTGGGACCATAGATGTCGGCATCTAACAAACCAACTTTTAGTCCGCTCTTGGCCAGGGCCACCGCTAAGTTTACACTAACAGTGGATTTACCTACTCCGCCTTTTCCACTGGCTATAGCAATTTTATGTCTAACTGTGGGTAGAAAAGTATCTAGCGGTGTTGTCTTTGAAACTGATTCGGCTATCTTTCCTGTTTCCAGTATATGAACAGATACAGTATGGACACCGTTTACAGACTTCACTTTCTGTTCTATATTGCCAATGATTTCCTTAATAATTGCTTCGTCACTTATCCGTAAATCCAACGTAATTACTACTTCGCTATGTATGATACGAATATCTTTTACTATGCCAAAAGAGATGATATCGGTCTTATAACCCGGATAGAAAACTTGTTGCAGCGCCGTTGATACTTCATCTTTATTGATCATTAAAAATTCCTATTTTAACCAGACCCGTTTTCCTGATTATAGGCAAAAATTCTGCACTAACCAAAGATTAAATTTATAAAAAAAGCCAACCATTAATTGGTTGGCTTCTGCGGGTTACCTGTCATTATTAAATAATAACCTCAAGATCCAGGATTTTATCATTATTCAGGTTTAAGGTTATTGTTTTATCTTTATTGAGTTTAATATCATTTATGAGTGTGAGGGTAACTTTAAAATCAAGCGTTTCCATATTTTTCTCATCCAGAGTACCCACCCCATTCATTACTCCACCCTGATTTTTATCATAATAACTTATGGTGATCTCTTCTTTCAGATCCAGAGCATCAAGTATTTCTCTGATTTCTTCGATATTGCGTTGTTCCACGATTTTTTCATCAATATCTTCTTCCATACTCAGGATGTCACCATCAGTGTAATAAAAATCGAGTGTCCCTCCACCCCCTTTTATAAAGATCAATTTCTCGGTTTGACCTTCCGAAATACTACGTTCAACATTGATGATTTTACCGGTGAAATGATTGTTTCCGATATCTATTATTTTAATCTCGATCGGCGGATCTTCAGGAGTACCATCATAAGCCAGACGGGTTACCTTTACTTTTTTACCCTTACCAATCTTGATCAATTTATTTTTTACTTCCTCAGGTAGCAAGGCTCCGGCTCGAACTTTTGGCTTTGATCTAAATAATCCCATCAAAAACCTTCTGGATCGAACATCAACCTCAATAAAATCCTGAACCGGGAAATGGTTAAGTACTCGCATAACCAATCCTCATATAGGTTAAATTTTATGACTTTATTAGCTTTTTTAACTTAATAAAGATAAGCTATAAAAACAAGTAAGTCAAAATTTAGCAGCAAGATACAACAATGCGGAAAGTAAAAATCCCTTAATCCCTTAGTACCCTAGTATTTTTGTTCTCAGGGACTCAGGGACTTATATACTTTTTACTTTTCCTCCGTCGAAGCCAGTAACACTTTTGCATTCGCAATGGCCTGCGGAGTGATTTGTTCTCCACCCAATAGCCGGGCAATATTTTCTATACGCTCCGCTTGTCTGAGTTTTTTTACCTCAACTTTAGTCCGACCGGTAGATTCAATTTTATTCACCGCGAAGTGGACAGCACCCTGAGCAGCTATCTGGGGCAGATGGGTAATCACAATTAATTGGTGTCGCCGGGCGATTTCCTGCATTTTTTTTCCAACGATCTCGGCATAACGACCGGAGATCCCACTATCAATTTCGTCAAAAACTAATGTGGAAATGTTATCACTTTCCGCTAAAATCGCTTTAAGACATAACATGATCCTTGAAATTTCTCCCCCTGATGCTACCCGATGTAATGGACGTAACGGTTCTCCAACATTCATACCCACATAAAATTCAATTAAATCCATACCCAGTGGATTAACAGCATATCTCTTCCCTTTTTCCAGGACCACTCCCTGTTCATCTTCCTGCCAAGAAATTTGTACCTGAAAACGGGCCTTTTTCAGGCCGACTGTATCAAATAAATCTTGTAGTTGTTGTTCAAACTGTCTGGCCGATTTCTTCCGATACGCAGAAATTGCCAATGCCAACGACTGTAATTCGACCCTGCTTTCTTCAATATTCTGCTGCAAGGCCGCGATGCGTTCATCATAGTTCTGCAGCATGGCGATATATTTAATCAGTTTATCCCTTAACTGGATTAAATCCCGGACCGATTCGACCTGATACTTTTTCAATAACCAGTTTATTTCTGCTTCCCGGGTCCTGACTGTTTCCAGCCGCTGGGGATCAAATTCCAGGGTACTGCTATACTGCTCACAAAACCTTCCGGTTTCTTCAATAGCAACCCGTGCTGACTCTAATCCCTGTACCAACTCCACAAATTGTTTATCGATAGCACTGATTTTGCCAAGGTTGGAGATGGCCTGGGTGATTTTTTTATTAAGTGCATTTTCATCGCTATAGAGCATATCGGCGACAGCCTTGCACATTTCGAACAATTGTTCACTGTTTTCCATGATCCGGCGTTCAGAGATTAGTTTTTCCAATTCAGATTCTTCCAGATTTGCTTTAGTCAATTCATCAATTTGATATTGATACAGATCATGTTTCTCAAAACTGGTTTTCCGCAGCGCCAGCAGAGTATTTAATTCTTCCAGCAGAGAAAAATAGTTACGGTAGGCAACAGTATATTTGTCCAATTCCGGTTTAATACGGTTAAAGGCATCAAGATAATAAATATGGTATTCAGGATGAATCAATCGTTGATGCTGATGCTGTCCATGAAGATCAAGCAATCCCGCAGTGATAAAACTCAGATCATTAAGTGTGACCGGAGTATCATTTATGAAAGCACGACTGGTCCCCTTGTTTGAAATTTCACGACGGACCAATATTGCCTTTTCGATGTTTGTTAGCTGTAGACCTGTTAATTTATCAATGACTTCTTTATTCTGACTGGTTTCAAATTCTGCTTCCAGGATTGCTTTGGCTGCGCCGGCCCGTATAAGATCAGTATTACCGCGGTCTCCACAGAGCAGGCCAAGAGCACCAACCAGAATTGATTTCCCCGCCCCAGTTTCACCGGTAATTACCTGGAAACCCGGTTCAAATTCAATTGCCAGTTCCTCAACAATAGTGAAGTCTTTGATATAAAGCCGGAAAAGCATGGTGAGTATATATTAAAGGTTCAAGGTTTAATCACCGAAATTTTCCCCGAATTTTTCAATCCCTCGTCATTGAATATCAGATATAAATAAATACCGCTGGGTACCCACTTATTCTGGACATCCTTACCGTCCCAGGTTGCACGGCTGCCCTCGATCTCCCCACCAACTCCAGTCAATTCTCTGATCAGATGTCCATTGATATTTAAAATTTTTACGGTCGAATTGGGAACCAGATTTTTAATCACAAATTCCTTTGATCCGTCCAGGAGGAAGGGATTGGGCCCGCTAACTACCTCCTTTAGGTCCGTTCGAAATTGTGAAAAAGGACCTTTAAAGATCGCCAATCCCAATTCGGTACCCAGATAAGCAACCCCGGTTTGGTTGTCTATGAAAACACTGTTGACAATCGGGCTAGGTAAACCACTGTTCTCAGTGGTATAATGTACCCATGCTGATGGATCCCAGGGACTCTTACCCGCTTGCAGGATACTCAATCCACCATCAGTAGCAAACCATTTATTATTATAAGCGTCGACAAAAATGCAATTGATTTTATTCTCAACTGGACCAATGTCACCGACATGTTTATAAATGCGACGGTTCAGACCGCTAACATCATTCTGATAGGAGTTTAATCCCGCACTTGTGCCGATCCAGATAATACCATCCTGATCCTGTTTCAAGGCCAGGATTGTGTTACTGAATAAATTATCGCTGTTCATATCCATTCGATAAAGATTATCATCACTAACATTTTCAATGCTGGCTCCGTAATCAAGAATCAGGATACCCTTGCTCCAGGTACCCATCCATACTCGATTGGCTGATGAAGTGGTTTCAAATTCCAGACATGAAACCTGACTATCGTCCAAATTCATACCGATATTATAACCCAGATAGGTCCATTCCGAACAGGAGGGTATCTCGGAATTAGTATTGTTGAATACAGCCACATATTCGGGTAACCGGGCATAGTGATTAACTATCCACAAATTATGATTAATATCCTCTTTAAAATAAGGTATTACCGTGTATGTTTCGGAACCACTCACTTGTGCACCGACCAGACAATTGCGTTTTGCTTCGGGTACTTCCGGCAATGCGATCTGCTGATCCGCCTGCAGAGTCGATATAACCATTTCACCGTCTCCAGCCCAGGCATGATAATAATCATAGGTATCCCCAGAAAGAACAATTGCCCCACCTCCCCAGGCACCGACCCAGATTCGCCCGAGTTGATCTTCATAAACAAAATCTGTCTGATTCTTTATCCCCCACAGATCACCTGAAAATTTATAATTGGTCCAATTCTTGAAATCATATTTATAGAATCCTTCACCGTAGGTCAGTTTGAATTTGCCGGAAGTCATCCACAGCTGCCCCCGACGATCCTTGATCACCACCCCTACATGGTTACTGCCCGGTCCGTCAATCTTAAATGATTTCACCCAATTATTTTTACGCAGACCACCAGAGATCAGACCCAACCATAATTCTCCGTTTTCATCCAGCGTTCCTGAAGAGATATTCCGATCCAAAGTTTGTTGGAGTATCCATTGTCCATTTTGTTTCTGGTAATATTGATTATACTGCACAAAATATAATTGCGTTTGATCAGTAAAGATCCTGTTTACATAACCAAGTTCCCAGGAATTTTCCAGATGAATTACGAAGGATTTGTCTAACCAGGCTGCACCCATGGTGGTGGCAATATATAAATTACTATCAACCACTGCTAAATCCAGTACTGCGTCTGCAGGTAATCCCTGGTCTGCAGTAATTTTTCCCCAGGCGGCAGCAATTTTTAAATTGTCTTGCTTATAATTTGCTGAGGCGTATAGCAGGCCATGTTGAGTAGCATAAAAAACGAAATTATTAAATACAGCTATTCGGTATGCTTTTTCGGGCTTTATGGTAAAATTATTATAAAAGTCGCGAAAAACCAGGTTTGCACTGGCAGATTCAAAAACACCTACACCTTCATCGGTTGCCACCCAGAGACTGCTTGTATCGGCATAAACATCCATTATATTCTGATTTTCCATAGCTAAATAGGCAAGCCAGACATCCTGCTGCGGATTATAAAAGTTGATTATTCCATCCCGACAGGCAAAAATAAGATTTCCATATCGATCGGTCGCTACCGCAGTTATATCCAGTGATTTCAATCCGTCCAAATTGGTATATTTTTGCCAGGTGCTGTCAGCAGGTTTAAAACGATATACTCCGCCACTACTACCAACCCAGATTTCATGGTTAGAGTATTCTATATCGGTAACATTATTCATATTTGTCATGATCTGCCAGTCATGCAGACCCTGAGCCGAAATGTTCTGAACTGTAAGATTTGCCAGTAAGAGGAATGATAATTCCTTCAGCATGAAATTATTTTTTCTCAATTTTTTTAACCAGATCTACCATTTCAATTGCTGAGAGGGCGGCATCCCAACCTTTATTCCCTGATTTCGTTCCAGCACGCTCAATCGCCTGCTCGGTAGTATCCGCGGTTATGATACCAAATGCAACCGGTGTGCCAGAATTAAGGGATACATGCGCAATCCCCTTGGCCACTTCACTTGTTATATATTCAAAATGAGGCGTATCACCGCGGATGATAGTGCCCAGACAGATGATTGCATCGAATTCACCACCACTGGCCACTTTTTGGGCAATCAGCGGTATTTCGAATGATCCGGGAACCCAATGGATTGTTACATTTTTCTCATCGGCACCATGCCTCAGCAAACAATCCATGGCCCCATCTAGTAATTTTTGTGAAATAAATTCATTAAAGCGGCTGATTACCAAAGCAAATTTGCGGTTTTGGGCATTAAGATGACCCTGCAGCGTTTTGATCATTGCACCCTCCCGTTTTTCCATTTAAAATTAGATGTCCTAACTTATCCCGTTTAGTCTTTAAGTATTTTTCATTGATGCGATTGGGCTTAATCTCCAGAGGTACCCGCTCAACTATTTCCAGACCGTATCCATGTAAACCAACAATTTTCTTTGGATTATTGGTCAGCAATCTGATTCTGGTCAGACCCAGATCTTTCAGAATTTGAGCGCCGATGCCATAGTCTCTTAAATCAGCCTTGAAACCCAGGATCTCATTTGCTTCGACTGTATCACTACCCTCTTCCTGGATAGCATAGGCTAATATCTTGTTTAAAAGCCCAATACCCCTGCCCTCCTGGCGCATATATAGTACAACACCCCGACCCTCCTGTTCAATCATACGCAAAGCACTTTCTAATTGATCCCCACAATCACAACGCAGGGAAGCGAATACATCTCCGGTGAGGCATTCTGAATGTACCCGCACCAAAGCCGGTTGTTCACCACTAAGGTCACCTTTAACCAGGGCAACATGATTTTCATTTTCTGTTAATACATTTTGATAAAGATATAATTTGAAATTTCCAAAGCGGGTTGGTAAATCTATAACCGCACGACGGCGGACCAGTTTTTCGCGTAAACGGCGGTATGCAATTAAATCGGCAATGGTGATTAATTTCAGACTAAATTTCCTGGCTAATTTCCTTAACTTTTGTGTGCGGGCCATTTTGCCATCATCATCCATAATCTCACATAATACTCCTGCCGGTTTCAAACCGGCCAGAATCGCCAGATCAACAGCTGCTTCGGTATGACCAGCCCGGCGTAAAACACCACCATCCTTAGCCACCAGCGGGAAAATATGGCCAGGTCGAGCCAGATCACCCGGACGGGTCTGAGGATCGATCAGGGTCAGAATGGTTGTAGCCCGATCATAAGCAGATATACCTGTAGTTGTTCCTATTTTTGCATCTACAGTAACAGTAAACGGAGTTTTATGCAGGGCAGTATTATCTTCAACCATGAATTCCAAGTTCAACTCCCTGGCTCGCTGAGAGGTGATTGCCGTACAAACGATACCCCGGGCATTCTTAGACAGGAAATTAACCGTATCAGGACTTACCTTTTCGGCAGCCATGATGAAATCGCCCTCATTCTCACGATCTTCATCATCCACCACGATGACTAACTTGCCCTGGCGAATATCACTGATCGCTTCATCAATGCTATTAAAGATGGTCATAATCTTAAGATTTATTGATATCCTAAATTTTTAAACCACTCCCTGGAAAAAGTTTCCACCCTGGAGTTTGTGTTCTGGGGCGTGATCAATTTTTCAATATAGCGGGCCAGAAAATCCGTCTCAATGTTCACTAAGTGTCCAGTCTTATAACTTGAAATAATCGTGTTCTTATAAGTATACGGTATAATTGAAATTCCTGCTTTCCGTTTATTTAAATCCGCTATGGTTAAACTTACCCCATCGATAGCAATACTACCCTCGCGGACCAGAAAATGTTCCAGTTCCCGCGGCATGGCCAGTTGCAGGTACCAGTTTTCACCTTTATTCATCATTGTCACTACCCGGGCCAGTCCATTTACATGTCCCTGGACGAAATGACCACCCCAGCGGTTCTCAACTTTTACTGCCCGTTCCAGGTTGACCCTTCGTCGCCATGACCATTGATTAATGGTCGTTTTGATCATCGTGTCCCCGACAGCCTCAACAATAAAACAGTCTTTTTCCACTCCCACAACAGTCAGACAGACACCACATACGGCAATGGAATCACCAATTTTTAACCCATTGACTATCGTTTTGGCTGCTACAAAAATTCGTTTCCCACCACGGATCGATATAATTTTTCTTAGCGATCCTATTTCTTCAATGATTCCTGTAAACATAATTCAAATTTAATAAGTAAACCGTCTTAAAACATAAAAATGTTATAACTGTTTTATATTAACCTGCTTACTTTTGCTGGTTAAATTTCTGGCTTAATTGCTTAGTACCGGCGATAGATCAACAGTAGATCTTCCGCTACATTCTTCACTGCATGTAATCGCCAGTTGCGAATTTTATTAAGCGGATTAGAGGCAAAAGCAGTAAGCCCTTTACCCCACATTTGCGGAGCAATAAAAAATATGAGTTCATCGATCAAATTATTTTGAACGAATTGAGTAAAAATCTGTTGTCCCCCTTCTACCAGTATAGAACTGATTTTTTCGCGAGCCAGAATTTTTAATATTTTTTTCAGAGGAATCTGCCCATGACGATCACCGGTTACGGGAATAACTGTACAATTTACTGTTTCAAACTTTTTCAGCTTATTTTTATTATAAGCTGCTTCAGTGCATATAAGTATAATTCGGCTGTTGGTATCACTCTTGAATACTTTATAAGCCGGACTCAATCTAAATTTCCCATCGATAATAATTCGGACCGGATTCCTTCCTGCCATTCCATGCAAAGTTAATTCCGGATTATCAATCCGCACCGTATTACTGCCCACCAGAACTGCATCATACTCGGCTCGCCAGCGGTGTACTATTTGCCGTGATGATAACGAGGAAATCCATATCTGGGAAGCCTGCGGCGGTGGTATTTTTCCATCCATGGTCTGAGCAATCTTCAAAGTTACATAAGGGAGGTCCTGGGTAACATATTTAAAAAAGAAACGATTTAACTCCTCATTTTCTGCAGATAAAACGCCTGTTTGCACCTCTACTCCGGATTGTTGAAGCAACGCCACACCTTTGCCCTGAACTTGAGGATTCGGATCCAGGCTGGCTATGACAACCTTTTTAATACCTTCATGGATCAAACGCTGGGTACAGGGCGGGGTTTGTTTATTTGTATGGACGCAGGGTTCCAGGTTACAGTACAGAACTGCGTCTTTTACATCGGCAGTGGCTGCTTCAATAGCCCGCACTTCGGCGTGAGCCTGACCATACTGGGCATGATACCCGGTACCAATAATATGATTATCTTTTACCAAAACTGCCCCGACCAGCGGATTGGGACTAACATAACCAATACCATTGCGTGCCAACCGCAAAGCCATTTTCATAAATTGAATATCTTGATTTTCTGGCATATTTAATTCCCAGAATCGATAGAATAACTCAATCTAAATAATATTATCGGTCGATGCTAATCGGAAAGGACTATTCTCAAAAGAATACTTACTAAAGCACACGTTTCAGATCAAAAATAATAGACAGAAAATCACTAAGCAGAAATCCGGTCACTCCCCAAATGACTTCTTTATCATAATAGTAAAAATGCACATCCCACAGGATGCCATTTCTCTCCCATTTTTTTTGTTCAAATATTTTTGGTTGTAATAAATGCCACAGAGGTACTTCAATTAGTTGCGATATTTCATCAGAACTAACCAGAAATGGATACGGATACGAAAAGTATCCAACATATGGTGTTATCATGAAATTAGTATTGGTTAAGAATTTATCAGTATGCCCCAGTATGGTGATATCCTGTTCATGAATCCCTACTTCTTCCCATGTTTCACGCAGTGCGGTAGCCTGTAGATCTTGGTCTTTTTTGTCAAATACTCCACCTGGAAAAGATATTTGTCCTTTGTGGTGCTCCACTTTCTCGGTACGTTTGGTAAACAACAGACAGGGATTCTGATCTTTATAAAAAAGCGGTATTAAAACGGCTGCCTCACGGTGGATAACTTCTGCATATTGATAAGTTTTATGATGATGGTTTTCTAGCCGGGTTTTAATCAGCGTATATAGTTCGGTTTGTGATTTAAATTCTGTATTCCTATTCATGTAATATTAAACAAAATTTTACCAGGAATTATGTCAGGATTTTAAAAGATTTACAGGAATCTTGGACAAAATTCGAATTTAGACGACCTCAATCTTTCAAAGAAAGATTACGTATGCTGAGAAATTTTTCGATTTTGCTTATCAGCGCAGATTCAAAAGCCAGCATATATCGCTCTGCTCCCCGGCGGATAAGCGTTTCCTTCTCTGCCCAGTGCAAAATTACTTCCAGTTCCTTAGGAGTAAAAGACATACTGTAGTTAACATAACAGTTTTTTAGCCGTCTGATCAGGGCTATCTCCTGGGGAAATGAACTGGTTTGGCCATTCTCAGCCCAGTCGTTAACTATTTTGATTTCTGCTGATGATAGGTGCAGCATAATTGATCCTATAAATATAGATAACCTGTTGTTTATTATTTAACCTAACCATTCTTTGATCTGTTCTATATTTCCAGCCGTGATTTTCCATTAAATTGAAAAACTCCCTGGCTATGCGCCGGCCTGGCTCAGCTATAAAAATCCAGCCGTCGTCTTTAAGAGCCTGACTACAAAAGGTCAAAAGCGGTGTCAGCATTTTCCGTTCATATAATATATCGGCGCCGATGAGAATATCATAAGTTTCCTTTAATGCAGGAAACCGCCAATCCATTAATTGCACCCTGGGCAGATAACCAAAATTTCGTTTAAAATTACGCCGGGTAAATTCCAGGGCCACAGGATCATAATCTGTAAATACCACTTCGGCTTCAGCAGCCCGCGCTGCAATTCCGGCTAAACCCAATCCACAGCCCAATTCCAGCACTTTTTTATTTTTAAAATACCTTCGGTTCTCCAGAATATGTTCACCCAGACCTAGTGAGGATGGCCACAATTCCGCCCAGTATGGAAAACGGTCTTCACGTTTAAAGTCTGCTTCATTCATGCTTTCTATCAACCTATCTGTATCCCCTATCGTTTCCAACAAAAATGAAAATTCACCGAGGAATATGGTCTTTATTTCTAAATACTCGACCAATGTCCTGTAAAATTGATTCCCCATCTGTTTAAACTGAAAATTTGATCAATTTTTACTCAAGTCGCGGAAGAATAAACGGCATATTTATTGCCTTCGGTTATGATAGTGATAGAAGTGGTGGGATTTTGTGCGATCCAATGATCGACCAGCTCCTGAGCATTATGGCAGGGTGTTAAATGAATATTTTCTATCTCCTGATCAGTCAGTCTGCTCATAACATGAATTGTTTTCAACTGGCTGATCATCTGTGCGAATTTATATGTTTTATGCGCATACATAACATATTTTTGATCATATTGTGCTAAAATTGTGGGTAAGGGAAGTTTTAAAGGATCATAAAAATTATGAATCGATCTTTCCGGACCGATTCCATTCCGGCAACCAGCTAGAAATAAAATCTCTCCACCCTGACGAATTCCGTTTTTACTTAATTCCAGTGCGCGTTGTGCAGAATACAAAGATTCGTCGTTAGGATAACCACCGCAACTGATAATTAATTTATCCGACACAGGAATATGCACACTCATTAATTGGTCGACCTGCTTAATTCCTTCGGTGATTGTTGGTTCCAGCAACCCGGCTCCAGCCCAAAGTACATTATTCCGCATGGAAACCGTAGCTACTACATACACCGGCCGGTTGCGCACAATTAGTTTATAGGCTTCCCACATATCCTGGGCCAGGGGATTGGTACGCCGTTTTATATCGGGATGAAGGGGATGATGCCCGAATGTGGATTCCGGACGCAGACTTAAGGCATGATTTCTTTCTATTGTCTTATAGGCACATAAACCGGGAACAAAATTTTTTATAGCATTGGAATAGCCGGCAAAATAGTGATTTTTCATATCGGATAGAACGATGAATATTTCGGCATCCTGAATAGCCGTGTTGACCATGATTTGATTACCAAGTGAATTGGTTGTGCCGGCTGAATAAAAAGGACCATGCTGACAATCGTGTATAATAATTCTTCCCAAAGCAAAATCGAATTGTGCTGCATATTGCCTTACGCTTTCAACAATTTCATAATTACCATCATTTTCACCATCATGGGTACCGGTAGCCAGAAGTACCGTTATTTTTTCGGCAGCGGGTAAATACGGACCCAGAACTGTTAATAAATCATTCAGCGGAACCGTACGGGTGGCATCTTCGACAATCATCGCCACACGTTTATTATGGATAAGATCCTCCAGCCGCGTACCTGCAGACCGTGCCACGGCTTCTTTCAATTTATCCCGGTTTTCATCATCGACTGATCCCGATTTTAAATCCATAAAAAATTGGACATTGGCAACCGGAATTTTAAGTTCGATCTCTGAATCATCATAAGGAATACGATAAGATTGACCTAACAATTCATTCATACGTACAACCGTTTCTTTAAAAGTATTTAACGAATTCTATTACTAATCTAATCATTCTTAGCAAATACTGATTTGCGTAAATATATTTTCACCATTAGCAACTAACACTTGGTTAGCTCACACTAATATAATCCATGATCTTCTTTGCTGCCTGAGATGATGCTCCGGGAGGACCCAGTTTTTCTTGAATGATTTTCAATTTTTCCCGTATCTCATTATTCACTGGTTGTTGTAACAATCCAGCTAGTAAAATAGCAGCTTTCTGAATCTGGAAATCGTCCTGTAATAACTCATCGGCTACTTTTTCTCCGGCGACAATGTTGGCCAGACCAATAAACTTAAGTCGTACCAGCATTTTGCCTAATATCCAGGTCAGTTGATGCACTTTATATACTATGATCATCGGAACCCGAAAATAAGCTGTCTCCAGTGTGGCTGTACCCGAAGATACCAGAGCAGCATCCAACTGATTATAAAAGCCATCCATATTCCCGCGGTACAATTTAATATAACTTTCCTCCCCAATATACTGATTATAAACCGAATCCGGTATATGATTTACACTAGCAACCAAAACACGATCGACCAGGTTCTTTTGATGAAGAACCTTGCATGTTGCGATCATATTCACCAGTAAATTCGAAAGTTCCTGCATGCGGCTGCCCGGCAAAAGACCCAGTACAATTTCTCCCGACGGATTAAAACTTTTTGGCCGGACCTGATTGTAGTAATTATCCACAAGCGGATGTCCGACATAGTCGGCCTGAATACCGTAGCGGGCATAAAATTCAACCTCAAAGGGAAAAAGTACCAACATATGGTCCACGTATTTCTTGATTCGCTTTACCCTCCTTGTACCCCAGGCCCATAACTGCGGACTGATATAATAAATCACCGGGATATTCATCTTTTTGATCTTTTTAGCAAGGCGTAGATTAAATCCCGGATAATCGACCAGAATCACCGCTTGCGGTTTTGCTTCATGTATATGTTTGATCAAATCTCTAAATACCTTTCTGATAGTAGGCAAATGTCTTAGCACTTCACTAAATCCCAGAAAGGCCAGCTGTTTTATGTGAAATATCGCCCGAAACCCCTCGTTGATCATACTATCACCACCGATACCGCTGAACTTTATATTCGGTTTCATTTTTTTTATTTCCGCGATCAATCCGGCCGCATGCATGTCACCTGATACCTCACCGGCAACGATGACCAGGTGTATCGATTCATCGGAGGGAATAGTGACTTTAGTTTTATTCATACCCATCTGATTACACTGGATCTCACTTGATTCTAAATCATAACCTTTGATGAATATACGATATTTTGAGGGATTATGGTAGCCACGGAACCAGCCCCAGATTTGAAGAGGATTAAACCATAGTTTATATCCAATAATCACCAAAACAGCAACCGCAGGACCAGACCTGCGGTTACTAATTCTGAGAATAGAAAATGAGGAATGCGGAATAAGAAGACGTTACTGTTTTTTATCCACCACTATGGGGGGTTTAAGTCACTCCCCTGATCCTGCCGAAGACTTCCGGTTGATTTCGCGTTTGGCCAGGAAATAATAGACCAGGAATGCTATACCTGCCATAATAAACATAGCACACAGGGTCATTTGTTCCTTCTCACCAGCTGGAAATTGCTGACCGATAATTATTCCCATACCAAGGGCAATTAAAACCAGTCCCCAGCGTACAGTATTAAACGGCTCGGAAAAGGTATTTGGGGATTTGAAGTACAGATACTTAATCTTCTCATCAACCTGACCACTGTCTATCAGGCGCCGGCGGATACGGTTATCCGAAACAATTTTGACTATATAAGCGATTACTCCAAAAAAACATGGTACGATGATTACAGGTATAAGTTGTTCCATTAATAAATCCTTTCACATAATGACGTTGATAAAATAGACACGCCTAAACGTAAAAGGTTGCAGGTTAAATAAATCTCTTTTGACTGCAACATTTTTTAATTTAAATTGTCTTATTCAATAAACCCAAGCATGCGTGTGGATGACGATAAACTTATAATCGAAGAGATCCTGGGCGGCAAAACAGATTCATTTCAGATCCTGCTCGAACACTATCAACGGCTGGTTGCCCATATTGTTTTCAAACTTATACCTAACCAGAGTGAGCGGGAAGAAATTTGTCAGGACATATTTATTAAAGTTTATCAGCATCTTTCGACATTTAAGTATAATTCCAAATTGTCGACCTGGATCGGTAGAATTGCATTTAATACCTGTATGAATCACCTGCGTAAAGAAAAAATGGCTTTATTCGATGACTTTTATACTTCAATTGATGAAGATAACAACCGGTACAACACTCAACCTCTGGACAATGTCCAGATTGATCAAATCAGACCGGATACCTTTTCTGAAAACGAAGAAATATCCCGGATAATACAGGAATTTGTGGCCGAACTGCCTATGCCTTACCGGTTAATAATAACCTTATTTCACCTGGATGAACTGAGTTATCAGGAAATTGCTGACATTACCGGTTTACCGGAGGGTACTATAAAAAGTCATCTGTTTCGCGGACGCAGATTACTTAAAGAAAAATTAGTTACTGAATTTAAAGGGGAGGAAATATGGACATAACCCATCTTTCCGATGAACAAATTCAGAATTACCTCGATCATTCCGATCCGGACAACCGGGGAGAGATAGAAACACACCTGCAGCATTGTTTGCACTGCACCCGCAATCTGCATATCTATCAGGGCATCTATCAACAGTTGAATCAGGATACAATACCAAACCTTTCTAAAAAATTTTCCGGGTTGGTATTAACGAAGATAAAAACCAGTCAGGTTGAAAAGACTAATTTCTGGGAAAATATCATTTTTATTGCTCTAGTAGTGCTTGGTGCCATGGTTATTTCTTATCTGAGCAATCCATTACCTATGTTAAAATCGATAGTCAAACCTGTACTCGATGTTTTCGCCAGCACTCTGGGTAAAGTTCCTATGCAATTGAACAGTACTTTGATCCTTATTGCAGGCGGGATAATTATCCTCATTTTTTACGAATTCTTAAATAATAGACTATTGAAATCCAAAT
>CAYSHN010000030.1:0-15542 GCA_964430815.1 uncultured Calditrichota bacterium
GCTGTCCAGAAAATACTGCACCTGCTGATCCAGATTTGGTTTCTTTTCTCTTTTTCCTTTATCCTGTGAAAATATTACTGATCCAATATAAATGGAAATAAAACTAACCAGAAGAATCAGACCCGAAGACGGGAAAGTCATAAGCATTATTACTCCATATCAACTGTGTTGGTAATCGTTACCGTTATAATAAAAATTCTGAATAAAATATCCAAAGTTAGGCAAAAAGCCCTTCGCGAATTTAAACTCGCCCCGATCCGGCATCTGCCGGATCGGGTCTCAAACATAAATTCGCTAAAAAAACAATCTCTGACGAGGCAAAAAGCATATATACTATTATTCTTTGCATCCTCGTTATAAAGCTTATTATACAGGTTAACCTTAAAACCTGCAGAAAAAATTATTCTCTTGGTTGTGAAGGTATTATTAAAAAATTACAAGGTCTGAATTAAAAAGAAAATTACTGAATCTTGTTTAATTGCCTTTTACTTTTAGTTTGGAAGAAAGAAGATTATAAAGCCAGGCAAAAATAAATCCGCCGATCAAACCATCAAAAAATCCCCATACCAATCCGATCAGACCACCGCTGATGCTTAGATTATAACCCCGATAAATTTTACCGATCAGGGTGGCCTGGCCGGTGGCACCCTCAAATAAAATAATCCACCAGGTGTAGAATAAAAGTCCAAAGCCTAAAAGCAGGCCGCAGGTAAGCGCGAAGGCTTTTACGTTTAGTTTCATGATAAAACTCCTTTTAATTAATTTATGTCCAACGGGTCGAATTCAAATTTTTGAATGACCATTTCAAACTCTGTCTGGGCTGAATCAGGATTGCATAACCATAGGTTGATGCGCGGACTTTCGTTGCCCGGGACAGGTAAATCGAGGCCATGATAAGTCCATGATTGCCGTACAAAATCATCCTGGTCACTGCTTTCGAAATAAACCTGGTCTGAACTCCAGGTGAAACTATGAGTGGTAGTTTGATTGAAATTCAGATTAGAACGGTGCCTGTTTCCGTTTTCATCATCAGGCTGAATGTCATATTGGATATTGTTATTATCTTGCTGTGTACAACTGGAAAGTTCAATGTCTATCTGGCGATGATTTTCTTCCGGGGCTTCATCCCAGGTGAAAAG
Source organism: uncultured Calditrichota bacterium (assembly GCA_964430815.1). Classification (GTDB taxonomy): domain Bacteria; phylum Calditrichota; class Calditrichia; order JAJRVZ01; family JAJRVZ01; genus CAVZSQ01. The sequence goes on from CAYSHN010000030.1 coordinate 1,140, forward strand.
ATTTAAAACATACGATGCATCCGCCTGGTCCATTTTCCCGATCAGAAATTTATAGGCACCATAACCCAGGTGTTGCCGAAGCATTACTTCGGCACAATTCCAGAGGGTATCATCCCTGGTAATTTTGAGATGTAAAAAGCCTTGTGGATCGAGCCAGACATTTTCTGGTGAGGCGGAAAAATAATTGGGACCCGGTCCACACATGGTGGTATCACATTCTTTGATCCGCCATTGATAATCTGAAAAAGTAACGATGCGATACAGGCTGCTATCGTTACGTATTACTTCCATGGAAGCGAGCGACCGGGAATAAATATCCAGGGGTAAACTATCATTTTCGACAAACGGTGGCAGTGAGAAGGAATCCGGTACCAGAAAGGCACTTATCTGGGTGGCCCGGTGATCATTCGAGGCGGTGGTGATATCGCATGTCCAATTTCCATCGCTGTGAATGTCCGTGAACTGATTTTCGACATTAGGTTTGATCCACCACATGGTACCGACTTTTATAAATACCAGTACTTTATTTTTTTCAGGATCGATATTTAATACCTGTCCATACAGATTTTCAAAACTTTCATAAACAGGGGTAAAGCTGAATTTAATTATTGGCATCGTTGATCCACCGACAAGGGTAATCATACTGCCGGTTTGATTTTTAACCATTTGTTGATTGCAACTATCGTACACCAACACGAGCAGTAACAAGACTAGTAATAATAAAAAAGCGTGTTTGAACTTTGTGAGCAACATTTCCTATTTCCTGTAGCTGAACTGTTTCTAATGATTTTATCAGTTATATCTCTTGAAACATCTGATAATAAGGAGAGTATGTTCTTAAAATGTCATGACATAATATCGTATTTTTTTTTACTGGATGAAAGAAAAATCATCAATTCCGGAGTGACTTATTACCCGCCCCTCAGTAAATTGTATATATGCCAAACAAGACTATTATCGAAAATAAGTACCTCAGTACCTTAGTCCCTGAGTCCCTGAGTGTTTATCTTTGTGCCTATGTGCCTATGTGCCTTTAAACCAAGTGGATATGCAAAATCATTTTGAACTACTAAAAAAATACTTCAACTTCAACTCCTATCGCGGGTCGCAGCAAGCCATTATCGAGCGAACTTTACAACAGCAACATTCACTGGTGATCATGCCCACAGGATCCGGTAAATCCCTGACCTACCAGATTCCGGCTCTGCTCCTCGAAGATCTGACCATCGTGATCTCCCCTTTGATTGCATTGATGAAAGATCAGGTGGATGTATTGCGTAAACGGGGTATCGATGCGGCTTATGTCAATTCTTCGCTTTCGCGGGAGCAGCGCCTGCGGCGTTACCGGGACATACAGGAAGGTAAATACAAATTATTATATGTAACTCCGGAGCGATTTCGTAAATCTGATTTTGTGGAGGTGCTGACGCACCGGAAAATTTCTTTATTAGCGGTTGATGAGGCTCATTGCATTAGTGAGTGGGGCCACGACTTTCGTCCTGATTATACCCGTCTGAAGGAATTCCGTCAGTTAATGCATAATCCTCCCACCCTGGCCCTTACCGCTACCGCTACTCCGGATGTGCAACAGGATATTATCAAGCAACTTGGTTTGCTAGCCCGGCGAGTGAAATTGTTTCATCAGGGCATCGAGCGCAGTAATCTTTTTCTGGAAGTTTTTGATCTGTGGGGTGAACAGGAAAAATTAAAACATATCCTGGATATTCTCGACCGCCATCCAGGTAATGGGATTATTTATTTTGTATTGATCAAAGATCTGAATAGACTAAGCGAACATCTGCAGCGGAAGCACATTTATCATTTACGCTATCATGGCGATCTCCGAGCCGATGAACGGCGACGTATTCAGGATAAATTCATGCAGCAGCAGGGGCAACTAGTGCTGGCCACCAATGCCTTCGGTCTGGGTATCGATAAGGAAAATATCCGTTTTGTCATTCACAGCCAGGTTCCGGCTTCACTGGAAGCGTACTATCAGGAGATCGGCCGAGCCGGACGGGATGGCCAGCCGGCCGTTTGCAGCCTATTGTATGACCAGCAGGATTTGAACATTCAACTTGAATTTATTAAATGGAATAATCCGGAAGCAGGATATTATGACCGGTTGTACCGGCTGCTTTATACCGACCGCGAACGGGTTAACGGTGAGGGGATCGATTTTCTAAGAGAACAACTTACGTTTAAAAATAGATTTGATTTCCGGCTGGAAACCGCGCTGGGTATACTCGATCGTTACGGCGTAACCGAAGGTACTATTGAATCCAAAGACCTGCAGATTATCTCAGACCTGCCTGAAGAATTGCAGGATCAAGATTATTTGAACTTGAAGTTGAAAAACGAACAGCAGAAGTTGTATCAACTGGTACAGTATGTAAAAGAGAAAAATTGCCGTAAGGCTTTTATTCATAAATATTTTGGATTGGATTATCAGTTCAACTGTGGTAGTTGCGATTGTCACCTTTAAGGTGCGAAGCACCTTAAAGGTGACAATCCTTGCGTGTAAAAGACTAAATACCTAAATTTTATGAAGTTAGAGAAAAGCCACCTTAAGGGTACTCGCCACCCTAAAGGTGGAAGGATTAAAAATAGTGCCGATCGAGTCCCAAAATACTCATGTTGGACCTTCGCGTGAGCGGATCTGGTTGATGTTTGACCGTATTGCCGGGAAATATGATTTACTTAATCACCTGTTGTCCTTTGGCCTTGATCTGCACTGGCGAAAAAAAATGTCCTGTTTTTTACCGGCAGGAAATGATTTGTCTCTATTGGATCTGGCGACCGGCACGGGAGACCAATTGATTTCCATAATGAACAAAGTTGCTCGTGTACACCAGGCTGTAGGTGTCGACATGTCTATGCAAATGCTGGCGATAGCTAAAAAGAAAATAAAGAAGTATGGTTGGTACCCCCTGGTGCAACTACAATCAGGAGAAGGGAGTAAAATTAATTTTCCTGATAACACCTTCGATGTAGTGACAATTTCCTTCGGCATCAGGAACTTTATTGATCTGAAACTTTCGCTAACCGAAATGTGGCGGGTTTTAAAACCGGCCGGACGTCTGTTGATCCTCGAATTTTCCTTACCGCATAATCCAATCATGCGCCGGTTACATCTGTTCTATCTGCGCAAAATATTGCCATTCATCGGTCGAACGATTTCCGGAGATGATTATGCTTACCGCTATTTGAATGAAACTATTGAAACTTTTCCTCATGGTGAATCGTTTTGTTCCCTGCTGATCAACCGCGGTTTTGCACAGGTACAGGCCAAACCGCTGACTTGTGGTATTGTAACGATCTATCAGGGAGAGAAGTAATACAAAAGCACAGAGGCACAAAGTAAAAAGTACCTTAGTCCCTGAGTACCTTAGTACCTAAGTAATAAACTGTTCTTTGTCATCCCAGGCATGTCGAAGACCTGTCTGCAGACAGGACCAGGGATCTATCCTGATCAATATGATAAAAAATCTCCTGTGGAGAGGGGTGCGGTGACAGGAGTTTTGGTCCTGAGTAATATCAAAAAAAGTTTTACGAAATAGGATTACTGAACTGAATTATGGCAGTAAAAAAACAGATTATGTATACAACGACTGACATTGAGCAGCTTAAAATAAAAATTTTAAAAAAAATTGCTGAAAAAGTCTTTTCTCCCCGTCAGAAAGGTAAACCTGAAATTTGTAGCCTGATCTTTCCCATTAAAGCTGTTAATCTCCTTTTCTGGCTAAAGGCTCAATCCATTCATCCAAAAATTTATTGGTGTGACCGGAAACAGGACTTTGAACTGGCTGGTATTGGACAGGCTGATATAATCAGGAGTCGATCAGGTACTGATTTGCCGAAGGTGTTTAACTCCATACGATCATCAATGTCACTAGCCGGTAAATCAATCCGCTATTTTGGTGGAACATCTTTTGATGTACACGAAAAAAACGAACGCTGTTGGCATTCGTTTGGCAATTTTTATTTTATATTGCCCCGTTTTGAAATAGTTAAACAGCATGGCCAGACCTCATTGGTGATTAATTTCCATTTTTCCGATCCGCATGATTTTGAATTACAACGTCAGACCTTCCCAACGGGTCTGGAACGGATTATTTTTCAGTTTACCGAAAAAGATGAGAAAATTCCGGATTTGCTTAGTTGTAAGTATACTCCTGACCAAATCCATTGGAATAATATGATCCGGATGGCTCTGAATGAAATTGAAGGTGGCTGTTTTGAAAAAATCGTTTTGGCGCGTCAGTCCAGATTCGAATTTGTGGCACCGTTAAATGCCTTCACGCTGTTACACCAACTGCAACAACTCGATCCCAATAATATATATTTTTATCTGCAGCCCGAGGCAGATATCTGCTTTGTGAGCGGAACACCGGAGTTACTCTATGCCAGGCAGGGTAGAAATATCAGCAGTGAAGCTGTCGCTGCAACCCGGCTGCGTGGTAAAAATGAACAAGAAGATAAACACCTGGAACGGGAATTATTAACCAGTCCTAAAGATATAAAGGAGCATTGGTATGTCCTGAAGAGTCTGAACGATAGCTTAAATCCTCTCTGCCGGCGTCTTACTCAACAGGGCAAAACAACAGTTTTAAAACAGGCTCGCATTCAGCATTTGTATGCTCAATTAAAAGGTGTGTTAAAACAAAATATCCGTGATGATACGATCATCCTGAATCTGCATCCGACACCGGCTGTGGGCGGTTTCCCGACCAAACCAGCCATAGCGCGGCTGAAAGCACTGGAACCCTTTGATCGTGGCTGGTATGCCGCTCCGGTGGGTTGGATCAGCAATCAATCGGCAAAATTTGTTGTAGCTATCCGTTCAGGCCTGATCTGTGAAAATCATTTGATCCTGTTCAGCGGAGCAGGAATTGTAAAGGGCTCGCAAGCGGAATCGGAATGGCAGGAGACTAATAATAAAATTGCCAGTTATTTAAAAGCTCTCAGAATCAAAGAAGATATTAATTTTTAAACACCACTCTTTTATCTGACTATTTATATCATGCGACAATTAAAGTACAATTTTCAGAGATATGTTTTATTTTTATATCATTAAATCTTTTAATTTCGCCTTAGGCAAAAAATCAAGGCGAATTTAAACTCGCCCCGATCCGGCATCCGCCGGATCGGGACTCAAACATAAATTTGCCATCTTTTAGAAGACTTATTGTTATGTACTATTCGCTGTTGTTTTTTTAGATCATAACGAATAAATTTAGATCGCATTCATATATTTCTGATTTGGAGTGGAGATTCGTAAAACTAATATTAACCTGCTCTGGGGTGATTTAATCATCGAAGAACTGGCCCGTGCCGGGATCAGTTATTTCTGTATTTCTCCCGGTTCCCGTTCCACTCCGCTTACGGTTGCCGCAGCTCTAAATAAAAAAGTTCAAACTATTATATGTTACGATGAACGAGCCGCCGGCTTTCATGCTCTTGGGTATGCCCGGGCTACGGGTAAACCGGCAGCGATAATATGCACTTCGGGTACAGCAGTAGCCAATTATTATCCTGCGGTAATTGAAGCCCATCAATCCGTACTGCCGCTTATCATTCTCAGCGCTGACCGGCCTCCGGAACTTAGGGCCACGGCTGCGAATCAAACTATTGATCAGGTCAAGATGTTCGGCAGTTATTTGAACTGGCAATTTGATGTGCCCTGCCCGGATGAGAAAATCCCTGTATCCAACCTGTTATCGCTTATCGATCAGGCGATCTACAGAACTTCCCGCTCGCCGGCCGGGCCGATCCAGATTAACTGCATGTTTCGTGAACCGTTCGAACCTGGGCAGCAAGAAATCTCTGCTGAATACAAATCTAACGCTGATAAATACCAGCGCAGTCACCAGCTGCTTACCGTTTACCATCAACCACAATTGATACCCGCGCAGGGAGATTTACTCCGGTTTATGGAGACCCTGCAAAATTCTGAACAAAGTCTGCTGGTGTTAGGGCGGTTGACCGGGCTTAAATCAGACCAACATGTACTTGCACTGATTCATAAACTCAACTGGCCGGTCATCGCCGATATTACTTCGGGATTACGGGCATCCATTCCCGAACCACTGCGCATCAATTACTATGATCAGCTATTGCTGGTACCTGACTTTCAGCAGGAATTAAAACCTGAGCTGGTACTCCATTTAGGCGGTCCATTGACCTCTAAACGCTATGCCACTTATATCAGTGCTCTGGCTATACCAAATTATGTACAAGTGGAAAATAATCCCTATCGCCAGGATTCGCAGAATGTTGTCACCGAGCGTTTTGAATGTGATTTAAATGAATTCAGTTTTCTGTTGAATTCTATTCTGCAGCCTGGTCAGAATCGATCAAGAGTAACACGTCTAAAACAATATGATCAAAAAGCGGAGCAATTGCTTGGCGGATTTAATGATTCTCAAAAGACCATTACTGAGATCGGGTTAGCCTATCTTATTGCCCATCATATACCCTCTTCCAGCGGACTGTTTTTGGCCAATAGTATGCCGATTCGTGATATGGATATGTATGCTTGTTTTAGATCGGCTGCGGTATCGATTGCAGCCAACCGCGGGGCCAGCGGTATCGATGGCAACCTGGCCTCGGCCTGCGGGTATGCAGCAGGACTGCAGCAACCGGTGACCGCACTCATTGGCGATCTGGCCCTGATCCATGATCTGAATTCTCTGGAATTTATTAAAAAATTAAAAGTGCCGGTTATCATCATTGTTATAAACAATCATGGTGGCGGGATCTTCTCTTTTTTACCTGCGGTAAATTTTCCGAAGATCTTCGAATCACACTTCGCCACACCCCATGATCTTGGTTTCAAACCGGCAGCCGAAATGTTTAATATCGATTATTATCAACCGGTCAGGAACACTCAATTTGTCGAAATTTATCAACAATGTTTGAAAAGTAGAAAACCGGCTCTCATTGAGATTATCACAAATAGAGAAAAAAATCTGGAACTGCATCAGGAGTTACAAAAGCAATTCAAGCATTTAACCGCATAGATCCGTGCAAAAAAGGAAGTATCAGTTTAATTATATTCTGGTTGGAGATCAGGTCCATCCGGTAATTATTTTACTGCATGGTTTTCTGGGCTCAATTGCCGACTGGCAGCAGATGCTGTTGTGGTTCAGTGATGATTATTATTGTCTGGCCATTGATCTTCCCGGGCATGGTCATACCCGGGTGGATGGCAATGAATCTTTTTATACAATCCCTAAGTGTGCAGCGGGTATCATTGACCTGCTTGACCAGTTGAAGATCGGTCAGGCTAATTTGGTGGGATATTCAATGGGTGGACGTCTGGCTTTGTATCTGGCTGCGCACTATCCTGAACGTTGGTCAAAATTGATTATCGAATCAGCATCCCCGGGTCTACCAGCCGGATCGGAAAAGAAAGCACGCTGGCAAGAAGATCAGAAACGGGCTGCTGAACTGGAACTGGGGGATATGCAGAGATTTGTCACGGCCTGGTATGAACAACCGATCTTTACATCTTTGCATCATCATCCTCAATTTTCTGAATTGCAGCGAAGTCGCGGCCAGAATTATCCATTTGAAATTGCCCGTTGTCTGCGGGGCATGAGTGCTGGTAAACAGGAATCATTATGGAATAAATTAATAGAAATCCCGTTACCAATCATGATGTTGATTGGCGAATATGATCCTAAATATAAAAAGATAGGTACAGAAATGAAACAGCGGTGTCCGGCACTGGAAATGAAAGTAGTCGATAATTGCGGTCACATGATCCATTTTGAAAATCCTGAACTGTACGCGTATTATGTCAGACAATTTCTGCAAACACCGCAACATTCATAGGGAGGATAGGACATGGCTTCCATACATTGGCGCGAAGTCGGTAAGTATACCGATATCAAATACCATAAGTCTGAAGGAATTGCCAAGATAACCATAAACCGGCCGCGGGTGCGTAATGCCTTCCGTCCCTTAACCGTTGAAGAAATGATGCGGGCGCTGGAAGATGCACGCAATGATAAAGATATCGGAGTCATAATTCTAACCGGGGAAGGTCCCCAGGCGTTCTGTTCCGGCGGCGATCAGAAAATTCGCGGTGATTCCGGGTATGTGGACGAGCAGGGGGTACACCGTTTAAATGTGCTTGATTTTCAGCGGCAAATTCGCACCTGTCCAAAACCGATCATTGCCATGGTGGCCGGATACGCAATAGGTGGGGGACAAGTATTGCAAGTGATGTGCGACCTGACCATCGCTGCTGAAAATGCCATATTTGGTCAAACCGGTCCGCGGGTGGGTTCCTTCGACGGTGGTTATGGAGCAAGTTACCTGGCCCGTCTTGTTGGACAGAAAAAAGCACGAGAGATCTGGTTTTTGTGCCGCCAATATAATGCTCAACAAGCTCTGGAGATGGGACTGATTAATGCTGTTGTTCCCCTGGAACGATTGGAACAGGAAACTATTCAGTGGTGCCGTGAAATCCTGGCCAATTCACCCCTGGCTATCCGCTGTCTGAAAGCGGCCCTGAATGCAGACTGTGACGGTCAAGCCGGTTTGCAGGAACTGGCCGGTAATGCTACAATGTTATTTTACATGTCCGAGGAAGGGCAGGAAGGACGCAATGCCTTTGTCGAGAAAAGAAAACCGGATTTTTCTAAATTTCCTAAAAGACCGTAATAAAGGCACAAAGGCATAAAGGCACAAAGTAAAAAAGTACCTTAGTCCCTTAGTACCTTAGTACCTAAGTAATAAACTATTCTTTGTCATCCCGGCTTTGCCTGCCTGGTGGCAGACAGGTTGGGGGCGGGGTGTGTATAGAAAGGGCAAAGGGTAAAGACTCATGAAGTCATTCCCGCTAAAGGTGTACTTTGCTTGATGTATGTTGGCGGGAATCTTTGATCAAGGGAAAAGAAAGGCAATGAGACAACAATAAATATGAACACAAATCTTCAAATCTGGTTATCTGCTGCCCGGCCAAAAACCCTATGGGCTTCAATTGCACCGGTCATCATTGGCACAGCCATGGCTTTCAGCGATGGGAAAGTACACTGGCCTGCTGCCATATTAACACTCTTCTCAGCTATGTCGATCCAGATCGCCACGAATTTTTCCAATGATTATTATGATTTTATGCACGGTGTGGATACCAGGGAACGCCTGGGACCAGTGCGTGCCACCAGCAGTGGATTGGTCAGTCCACAACAGATGAAATGGACTTTTATCGCGACCTTTATCCTGGCATTTGTGCTTGGCCTGTATCTGATTTACCGGGGCGGTTGGCCCATATTGGTTATCGGCCTGCTCGCTATCCTATTTGGAATACTCTATACCAGTGGACCCTATCCATTAAGTTATAATGGTTGGGGTGATATCTTTGTGTTGATCTTCTTTGGGCCAGTGGCTGTGGGTGGTACTTATTATTTACAAACACTGGATATTACCTGGCCGGTCATACTGGCCGGACTTTCACCAGGCTTGATCTCGACCGCTCTGTTGACAGTCAATAATCTGCGCGATATCCATACTGACCGGAAAAGCGGGAAGAAAACTCTGGCCGTACGTTTCGGAGAACTGTTTTCACGAGTGGAATATGTTATAGCTATATTAATTGCCTGTTCTATTCCACTGATTTTAATTATCATTAAACCAGGGCATACATATGCAGTCGGGACTATTGTGGTTTTTCTGTTCGCCTTACCCTCCATAAAAGCAGTGTTATTCCAGGACATTGATGCCAGACTGAATCTGGTGCTGGCCAAGACTGGCAAACTATTATTATTATACAGTCTGATCTTTTCTCTGGGATGGATTGTTTGAGGATTGGTCGTATCCGAATCAGGCCATCATGGTTTACGGATTAATTGCAGTGACTGGATTCAAATAACAGGTGAATGAAAAAATCTACCTTTCCAATATCAAAAATCTGTGAGCGTCATGCAACGCAAGTCGCTTTAATCTCTGATAAACGGACTTTTACCTATCGCGAACTTAATGATTGGATCTTGAGGGTATCGGCAGGATTAAGACAAAACGGAATAGGTAAAGGAGACCGGATTGCCCTGATATCTGAAAATTCTGTTTATCTTCCTCCCTTAATCTTTGCACTTTTCAATCTGGGTGCAATCGTGGTACCGGTTAATTTTCGGTTTCCGTCCGGACAAATCAGGGAGTTACTGCATGCACTCCGCTGTCGTAAGGTATTTATAGCCGGGAAATATCATGAGTACCAAACGGTGATATCTTTGCCGGTTTTGTCCATCGAAGATTTTTTTAGGGATTTAAAACAGATTAAATTTAAATCTGATTCTGTCGATCTGCCTCTTGATCAGACTGCCACAATTATTTTTACCTCCGGCAGCAGCGGTAAACCTAAAGCCGCGATAAATACTATCGGTAATCATTATTATAATGCTCTGGGTGCTAATGAAAATATCCGTTTGCAGCCAGGTGACCGCTGGTTATTGTCGCTACCTCTCTTTCATGTGGGGGGCCTGGCGATCCTGTTCAGAACTATACTGGCCGGTGCAACCTGTGTGCTGACAGGTAATAGAAAAAAAGTTAGTAAGATCATACTGGATCAGCAAATAACCCATATCTCCCTGGTTGCCACGCAACTGATCCGGCTTTTGTCGGAATCAAAGACCAGCCGAATTTCAAGCCGGTTAAAAGCAATATTACTTGGTGGCGGATCCAGCGCAGATAACTTGGTCAACCAGTCCCTAAAAAGCCATCTGCCTCTTTACCTTTCTTACGGATTGACCGAAATGGCTTCACAGGTCACTACCACCAAACGGTTGATTTATAACAAAACGCTGAACCATAATAATGCCGGGCAGATATTAAAATATCGCCAGCTGAAAATAAGTAAGCAGGGTGAAATATGGGTCAAGGGATCAACTCTGTTCAAAGGTTATATAAGAAAGCAGCGGACCTATCTGCCTGTAAATAAAAATGGCTGGTTCCATACCGGTGATCTGGGCCGGTTTGATTCCCGGGGTAATCTGGTGATCAGCGGACGCCGGGATAACATGTTTATCTGCGGTGGAGAAAATATTTATCCTGAAGAGATCGAACAACACCTGAAAAATATCAAACAGATACAGGATGTCATGATAGTTCCGGTTGCAGATCGAGAATTTGGTCTGCGACCAGTGGCGTTTATTAAATTCGTTAAAGGTGCAAAAATCAGAGCAGAGCAGTTAAGAGCCTATTTGCAGAAAAAAATTGCCCGTTATAAAATTCCACTATTCTTCTTACCCTGGCCGAGGGATTATGTTGCATTGAAACCGCAGCGTAAAGATTTTATGGTTATTGCCAGGCAATATATTAATAGTCGAGGCGGTAAGAAGATTCGATAACCGTAAAAGTGTTACATGCAGAAGGAAAATTTATTTGATTATCCTGGATCCCTGTAATTGTTGATAGTATTTCTGCATTATATAGAATGCTTTCTTTTTCTCACCGCGATTGGAAATAAGACCCTTGCGGTTCCAGAAATCCTGGATATGGGGTAGGGGCCGGCGTGGCGAACGGAAATCGGTCAGAATCCATGGTGTCGTTCCGCACAGGAATGATATTTTTCTAAGCATGATGAGTTGATGTTTATACAGATCTTCCTGATACTCTTCGCTCCACCTGGTTAATTCATCTCCATGAAGTCCATAAAGTGCATCAGCGCCAAATTCGCTCATGATTAGCGGTTTGTCATAAATCGTCTGCCATTCGATCTGATCGGCTCGTTCCGGCAAGCCCTCATACCAGCCGATATATTCGTTGCAGCCGAGTACATCAAGAAATTGTCCCAGGGGATCATCGATTACTCGTGTGGTTTTGTTGTTATAATGACTTTCCAGCGCGGCTGTGATTAACCGGCTGGGATCTAGATTTCTGGCCTCAATGGTCAGTTGCTTAAGAAATTTAAGGCGGGCTTCACTGAGCGGTGTTTCATTGGCCATGGACCATAAAATGACCGCCGCCCGGTTCCGGTCGCGGGTAATGATTTCGTTTAACTGGTTTTTGGCTAGGGTCAGGGTAGCACTGCTCTCCCAGGAAATGGTCCAGTAAACCGGTATTTCTTCCCAGACCATAATACCCAGTTGGTCGGCCAGACGGATGATATGTTCGTTATGCGGATAATGTGCCAGGCGGATAAAGTTGCATCCCAATTCTTTGGCCCAACCGAGTACTATTCTGGCATCATCCACACTCCAGGCCCGGCCACCACGCAGTGGGGCTTCTTCATGTAGACAAACACCCCGTAGAAAAATAGAACGGCCATTCAATAAAATGTTGGAACCTTTGGTTTCAATCTGGCGAAAGCCAATCTGTTCATGTAGAGTATCGGTTTCGCTGAATATCGACACGGTATAAAGTTTTGGATCGTCCGGTGACCATAGTTTCAATTTTGCTGCCACCAGGTCTATTTTTGCTGAGCCCTGCTCATCGCTGCTGCATAGATATTCAATGCCGGCTTCATTTATCTGGATTTTAATTTGTTGAATTTTTTTAGAGCCGTTCATTTTAATCCAGCCGCTTACATTGGTAGATGATCCTTTGCTGAGTTGGATAAAATAATCCTGAATGAATGTTTGCGGCACTTCAATCAGCATCACCTCACGGGTAATTCCTCCGTAGTTCCACCAATCGGTCATCACTGTCGGTACGGCATCGGTTCGACGTTTGTTATCAACTTTCACGATCAGGAAATTATCTTTCGGTCGGAGTTTACTGGTGATCTCAAAATTAAATGGTGTAAAGCCCCCCTCCTGGCTACCTAATTTCTCACCATTCAGATAGACCTCGGCCATATAATTTACTGCACCAAAATAGATGAATACTCTTGTATCAGGTTGTAGTTGATAATCAAATGACTTTTTGTACCAGACGGTTCCTTCATAGAAGAACAGATCCTGACGTTGGGTGTTCCAGTCACCTGGTACCTGCAACTGCATGGATCTATCAAAATCGTATTCAATCAGGTCACTCTTACTCTCTGGTTTTTGATTTCTAAAATAGCCGTCCTGACGGAGTTGATAGCGGTAATCGTAGTAACCTGCTTCATAAGGATCGATAATCACCTGCCAGTTGCCATTCAAACTGATCGCCTGACGACCATGAATATTGGTCAGCAGACCTTCGGAGTTTTGGGCTGGAGAATATATTACCGTAACTAGAATGAGCAAATAAATAAATCCAGAATGGTAAGCCTTTGGCCGATTAGAAGTATTAAACATAATGTCCCTATTCATTCTTCTCTGAAGATTCTTCCTCAAAATCTGCTGATTCAACATCCCTGGTTTGCAGCAATTTGGCGGCTTCCCGTACCGGCAATTCCTGTACATTTTGTAATTTGCGGGCAATTGCTCTCGATCTTACTCCGGCGTCCTCAACCACATTACTGGCTTCCTGCAGTTTCTTCTTGGTCCTTTCCAGAATATCGCCGAATTTTCCAAATTCCGTTTTTATGGCTGCCAGCAATTCCCACACCTCACTGGACCGTTTCTCAATGGCCAGGGTACGGAATCCCATTTGCAAACTGTTAAGCAGAGCCGAGAGGGTAGTCGGGCCGGTAACCACCACGCGGTAATCGCGCTGCAAGGTTTCAAAAAGCCCTACATCGCGTAATACTTCGGCATACAAACCTTCAATAGGTAAAAACATAATGGCAAAGTCGGTGGTAGCAGGCGGGTCGATGTATTTGTCGCGAATATTTCGGGCAGATAGTTTGATTTTTTTTGCCAATTCTTTTTGGGCTGTCTCCACACCGTTGACATCAGCCTGTTCATAAGCCTGCAGCAGAAGTTGATAATCTTCTATGGGAAATTTTGCATCAAGCGGCAGCAGCACTCCTTTGTCATCATCTTTTCTGCCAGGCATTTTTATGGCAAATTCGACAAATTCGTTACTGCCGGATTTAGTCTTTACATTTTTCAGATACTGATCGGGAGTCAATAACTGCTCAAGAATATTTTCCAGTTGATATTCTCCCATCACACCCCGTGTCTTGACATTGGTCAGCACCTTCTTCAGATCGCCAACTCCGCTGGCCAACGACTGCATCTCTCCCAGTCCCTGCTGCACCTTTTCCAGCCGCTCACTGACCAGTTTAAACGATTCAGTCAGTCTGACTTCCAGAGTCCGATGTAATTTTTCGTCAACGGTTTCGCGCATCTTCTCCAGTTTCTGACTATTATCCTCCTGGAGTTTCTGCAGGCGAGCCTCCACTGTTTCACGGATCTTTTCCAGTCGTTGTTCGGTGTTTTTGGTTAATTCATTCTGCCGGTTGGCCAGATCATCAAATTTCTGTCGCTGCAGGTCGTTAAAGTCCCGGACATTGGCTGAAAAATTTTCCGAGAATGTCTGCAGGGAGTGGGACATTTCCTCCCTGTTTTCTCTGGCAATAGTGTG